>JBEIRS010000019.1:0-11034 GCA_040375795.1 Methylibium sp. | reverse complement strand
TCGAGAGAATGGTATTTGGCCTTCAAATCATCAAAGGTTTTGCGCTGATAATTTTTGACCACATCAGAAATAAATTGCTCAGCATGCAGGTAAAGGATGCGGGCCTGGGGGTTGTCCAGAAGCAAGGCATTGCCAACGGCATGAATCAGGTGGGTTTTTCCCAGACCCACGCCGCCGTAAATAAACAAAGGGTTGTACATGACCCCCGGTGCCCCTGCCACATGCAAGGCCGCTGTTCGTGCCATTTGGTTGGCGCGCCCTGGCACAAAGCTGTCGAAGGTAAGCAGGTTGTTCAAGCGGGAGCGAGAAGGGTTCTGGGGTGCTGTGATGGCGGCGGTCTCGGAGGGGATGGGGCCAGGCAGGCTTGTGACTGAGCTGGTTGCCGTGACAGGGTTTGCCATGCTGGCTGGATTGGATCCTGCAGCCGAAACCCTTGACGCCACCGAGCCTCGAAGAGGCGTCGATGCAAGAGACAGGGCAATCTCCAATTTGATAGGCCGCCCAGCCAGTTCACTCAACAAGGTCTGAATGCGGTTGGCATATTGATTGCGAATCCAGTCCAATTTGAAGCGGTTGGGCACCTTGAGGGTAACCACAGTGTCTTCGCCGCCCGTCTCACTGACACTGGCCTCAGGCAAAGGGCGAATCCAAGTATTGAATTGTTGTTCGGGCAGTTCTGCGGCCAAGCGCTCACACCCTTTACGCCAAAGATCCGTGTTCATATTCTGTGGAAAACTCTCTGCGAAGCAGGCACATTCTACGCCCCCGAGGCACAATTTTTTGTACTTATCCACAGCTTGTGTGGAGGGCAGTGACTGGACGGGCCGGGGAGCTTTTGACGCGAGGGGCTGATTTTGGTGATAATAGAGGGTTGAAGAGCTAAGACTCAGGAATTTGCTTTGCGCTGTCTTGCCGCACAGCTTTTTCCCAGGCCCCTGATGATGCCGGCCTTAAAAGCCTTATGCTCGGTTTTTGGCCCCCCTCTCTTGTTTTCCCCATTTACCTGGATTCACCATGAAACGTACCTACCAACCTTCCAAAGTTCGCCGTGCACGCACCCATGGCTTTCTGGTTCGCATGAAAACCCGTGGCGGCCGCGGTGTCATCAATGCTCGCCGTGCTAAAGGTCGCAAGCGCATCGGCGTGCAATAAAAAGGTTCAAACGTTCAGCAAAATGTTGAACGCTCGGGCCAACTTTCAACAAGCTTTGAAGGCCCGCCCCTGCGCCCGGTCAGTGCATTTTACGGTTCATTACACCCAAGCACCTTTTGTGCCGGAGCGTCCTCCAGGCTTGTCTCGGGTCAAGTTATCCACAGCCCATAGACATCTCTCAGTCAAGCCTGTGGATAACTTTTTCCTTGAACCTCGGTTTCCCTTCACTTTGCTCACGCTCGGAATGATGGTTCCCAAGCGCTTGGTGCGCAGAGCTGTGACTCGAAATTTGGTCAAGCGGCAGATTCGTGCCGCGTTTTTCAAAGCCTATCAATGCGGCCAGGTTACTCCCGGAACATGGGTTTTCAGGTTGCTTAGACCCATCAACCAAACCCACTTTATCAGTGCAAAATCCGATCTGATCGCCCAGATGCTTCACCAAGAATTGCGCGAATTGCTCCAGCGTCTGCAATGTCGCATTGCGGGGCAGCCCGATTAACAAGATTCACCATCATGTCTCTACATATTTTTTCTCCCAAGATCAAAAGATTCCCCCGAGGCGTTTTGATGGCACTGGTTCGCGTGTATCAATTGGCTTTTAGCCCCTGGCTCGGAAGCTGTTGCCGATTTTTTCCAAGTTGTTCTTCTTATGCCTTGGATGCCTTAAATCAACATGGTGCGGTCGGGGGGGCTTATCTCGTCACAGCACGCTTGCTCCGCTGTCATCCTTTTTGTCAAGGAGGCCATGATCCCGTTCCAGAGCAATTGCCCCGCTTGTTTTCAATCTGGTGCTCCGGTCATTCCGGCCAGAGCCCTTCGTCAAAGAGAAATGTTTCATGAGTGATATTCGCCGAACGGTGCTTTGGGTGGTGTTTTCCATGGCCATCGTGATGCTATGGGATGGCTGGGCCAAACACAATGGCCGTCCCTCGATGTTCGCACCTCCATCGCCTGCCCCAGTTGCCGAGACTGCTCCTGATCGTCGTGCAGAGCTTCCTACGCCGGTGGCTGACGCTGCCCCCAACACTTCATCATCAACTGCAGAAACGGCCATCTCAGAAAAAGTCCTTGTCAGCACCGATGTGGTAAAAGCCACAATCGACCCCCTCGGCGGAACTTTGATTCGCCTTGAGCTCCTGGGCCAGCCAGATTTGCTTGATCGCTCTCGAAATGTGGTGTTGCTGGATCAGTCCGCGCAACGTTATTACATCGCCCGCACAGGCTTGGTCAGTACTTCTGCGGGGGCCAATCTCCCGAATCACTTGACCCCGATGCGGTTTGAGCCAGGGCCAACAGTGCTTGAAGATGGACAAAACGAACTCAAAATTCGTTTCGTGGCTGAATCAGGGGGGGTCAAATGGCTGAAAACTTATACGTTCCAGCGTTCTGCTTACGTGATTCATGTGCAACAAGAAATTATCAATGAGTCACCCCTGGCCGTGAACCCACAAGTTTATTTTGAGCTTGTGCGTGATGGCAATCCTCCTCCCGGGGATTCAAAACTTTATTTCACTTTCACCGGGCCAGCCTTATACACTGAAAATTCGCATTTTAAAAAAGTATCTTTTGATGACATTGCGAAAAAATCACCTGCAGACCATCCTGGCCACGATACCGCTGCTGACAATGGCTGGGTAGCGATGATTCAACATTATTTTGCTTCAGCCTGGTTGTTAGGGCTGGAGGGCGACGAAAAGCGTGACCGCAGTTTTCATACTAAAAAAATAGGCAACAATCAGTATGCGATCGGCATGGTGGTGCCCCTGGGCTCGCTGGCTCCTGGTGAGCGCAGCACCTTGCAGTCCCGTTTGTTCGCTGGCCCCCAAGAAGAATATAAACTCGAAAAATTGGCCACTGGGCTTGAGTTGGTTAAAGATTACGGGCGTTTGGCCATCATTGCCAAACCCATGTTTTGGCTGCTCAGCCAGCTTCATCACTTTTTAGGCAACTGGGGCTGGTCGATTGTGGCCCTGGTGGTGTTGTTGAAGCTTGCTTTTTATGGGCTCAATGCCAATGCGTACCGATCCATGGCCAAAATGAAATCTGTGGGGCCGAGAATCATGGAAATGCGGGAACGCTTCAAAGACAACCCTCAGCAAATGCAGCAAGAAATGATGCGCATTTACCGTGAAGAAAAGGTGAACCCTTTGGGGGGTTGTCTGCCAATGTTGGTTCAAATGCCTTTTTTTATTGCGCTCTATTGGGTGTTGTTGTCCAGCGCTGAAATGCGTGGTGCCCCATGGTTGGGCTGGATTCAAGACTTGTCCACCCCTGATCCATTTTACATTCTGCCGCTGCTCATGACTGCCACGAGCCTGCTGCAAACATGGCTGAACCCCACCCCACCCGACTCCCTGCAGGCCCGCATGATGTGGATCATGCCTCTGCTTTTTTCGGCAATGTTTTTCTTTTTCCCCGCAGGGCTTGTGTTGTATTGGTTTATCAATAATCTTCTTTCGATTGCCCAGCAGTACCTGATCAATAAGCGCATGGGCGTTCAAAAATAATATATTTCATCACTCAAAAACAGCTTAAGTTTTCTGTTTGATCTGCCGATCACAAGGCCTTGCGGGGGCCGACCCTGTCACTCTTTGAGTTCCAGGCTCAGAGGCAAACGATGGCATTTTGCATTGTTTACCTCCCCCCGCGCCATCTGGTTTGCCCCGCGTTTGAGAGCAGGTTTTTATGTCTTGTCAATTTCTCACCGTCCGATATTCGTGGGTTTTTTTTGCGCTGCTGGGGGTTTTATCTTTTTTGCCCGCAGCCGCTCAAACCCCAGATCATTTGAAAAAGTATCAGCATCACCACCCCCTAAAGCAGGCTTCTTCGCATCATGTGCTGCCATCAAAAGCGGCGTCTTCGGCCTTGGCCACGGAGGCGATAGAAACCATCAATGAGCAGCAGATGGAAATTGCTGCGCGTGTACTCACCGGGCCTTCAAACTGTGAGTTTCGTCAACAGGTTCATGTGCAAGCCATTGAGGGGCAAGCAGGCCAGTTCACGCTCAAGTTCAAAAATTTTAGTTACCAAATGGTGCCCGAAGAAACCACTTCAGGCGCGGTTCGCCTGATGGATAAAAAAGCAGGTGTGGTCTGGATTCAAATTCCCAGCAAATCCATGCTGATGAATAGCAAGCTGGGTCAGCGCTTGATTGACAACTGCCAGCACCCTCAGCAACAACTTGCTGCTGAGACCCCATTACCTGAACCTGAGCCATGAACGTATGGCCCGCGGGTGGCTGCTTGGTCCCCTGAAAATGACCCAAGCCAAAGGTTCAAATGACTAAGCAAGCCTTGGGTTGCAAGATGCGATGATGAATGCTCAAAATAAAGAAATGGTGGCTGGAATCATGAAAAATTCTATACGCTGATTGCTATCATGGGTACCAAATCACCAGCACAATCCACCTAAAAGTATTCCATGTTCAATATCGAATCCTTGAGTTACGGTCATGGTCATTCCTTGTTGTTTGATCGTTTTTCCGCACGGGCCCAGGAGCCGGGGGTGTATGGATTGTTTGGCCCGAATGGCAGTGGCAAGTCCACTTTACTCAAACTCATGAGTGGCTTACTCACCCCATGGAGTGGGCGGTGTGAGGTTTTGGGCTATGTGCCTCGAGACCGTGATCCGGTTTTTTTGGCTCAGGTGTATTTGGTGCCTGAAGAGTTTCATTTGCCTGATCTGACTCCATTGCGTTTGATGAATGATCATGCAGGTTTGTATCCCCGATTTTCTGCAAGCCACTACAGTGATTATTTAAGTGCACTGGATGTACCCACCAAGATTCGCTTTTCTGCAATGAGTTTGGGTCAGAAAAAAAAGGCTGTGATGGCCTTTGCTCTGGCGACGCAGACACCCATCCTCTTGATGGACGAGCCGACCAATGGCTTGGATATTGTGAGCCGCAGCGCATTTAAGCGGTTGCTCCGGCAGTCAGAACAGCAGGAGCGCCTGATCATCATCAGCACCCACCAAGCGCATGACTTGGAAAGTGTGTTGACCCATCTTTGGTTCATTGGCCAAGGCCGCTTGATTTTGAATGTGGCCATGGAAAATCTGGCTCAATGCTTGCTTATGGGGGCCGCAAACGCCGAGGAATTGATCGCTCGACATGCTCAGGGCCAGGCCACCATTTACCAAGAACCGCTGGGGCAGCAGGTGGCCTACGTGGCCGCTCGCAGTGTGTGGCAGCCTGACCACTTATTTCAAGGTAGTGAACACAACGCCGCGCATTCGATTCAAATGGAATTGCTGTACAAGGCAATGAGCTTCAATCCCGAGGGTATCTTGAGGGCTTTAAGCTTATTCACGCATCAGGGTGCTGTGATCAAGCAAACTTCCTTGCCGGGCAGTGTCGCATGAATAAATCAAGCAAGTCCATACACACATCTGGCGGTCCCAATCGCTGGGACACGTCGCGTTTCATGTGTTTGGCCAAGGCCCATATCGCTGAGAGCACGCCGCGCTTTGTGCGCTTTGGTTGGATCTTGGTGGGATTGTTTGTGGCATTTTTTGTGTTTTACATGTTAATAAGCCCTTTCTGGGGCTGGAGGTTCAACACACAGTTTTTAGTCTACTGGGTGGGCTTGTTCATCACCGGGTATGCCTTTGCCTCGATTTACTTTGAGGGGATGTCCCGCCGAGGAACGGCACTGCTGTGGTTGATGCAGCCTGCTTCCGTCTTAGAGAAGACGCTGCTATGCGCCCTATTGGTGGCCGTGGTGTACCCATTGGCTTATACGGCCCTGTTTCTGATACTCAATGTGCCTGCTACAGAGTTGTCTTATTTTATTTATCAAATGAAATATGGAGAAGAGAATAAAAATTCAGCACCATATTCTGACTGGTCTCAAATGAGACACTATTGGCCTTTCACCTTTGTGACAGATCACTTGGAACGTGGGTGGGAAGCCGCTATGTTACCGATGGTGTGGGGGCTGCAAGCCTGGGCTTTGGCCGCGGTGTTGTGGTTCAAGCGTTTTGGGGTGATATTGGGTTTGGTGGTGGGTTTTGTAATCATGTTGATCACCTTCTTTGTTCTAGGCATCGCGCATGATGCTTGGAGTGTGTTGGGGGTTTGGTGGGACAGTCGGCCCCTCGCAGAGGTTCCGCTGTCATTTCATATGGTGAGTGCGGCGTTTTGGTTGGGAGTTCCTGCGCTTTTGTGGGGTTTGGTGGGTATCAACCTCCGAGACAAGGAGTTGCCATGATAAGACGACAAGCACACTCGCTTCGGCATGCTGGCCCGCCGTGGTTGGCCCTCACATTGACGGTTTTTTGGGGTGGTTTGCTGGTGACTCAGCTGCTAGATCATTCGTCATTTTCCCGGGCAGATAAAATTTGGGTTTTGTCTGCCGAAGATTTGAAGGGGGTCAATACCCTTCGCATGACTCAGCGAGGGGTTGATTTTTATCGCTCAAATTCCATCGACTTAGAATTTGACACAAATGGTGAAGTTGTTATTGATGCGCAAGGCCTTTTGAAAGACTTTGACCAAATCATGCCTGTAAAAGTCGTTCGGATGGGGGAAGTGTTGGCCATCCATCTGGATTGGGATCAATTCAACGAAAATGAACGACAACAACGCCGTTGGGATAAGCGCTTTAGGATTGAACGTATTCGGCTGCCAAGTAGCATTCAGCACCTACAGAGCGTAGAGAATCTAGATTTAAATCTTCCGTTCAAGTCTGTGATGCCTGCTTTGACGGTCTCAAGCTGCACTGTAAATCTTAAGGGAAATGGTCAGATTGATCGATTGACTGTGTCTGACTGGGCCGCTTGCCCACAAGAATCTGGTTCAATATCTTTGGACGTGAAGGTGAATCAACACCTGCACATGATCACCCATGCTCGATCTGTTGAGTTGAAAGGCGCGTCGTTGAATGCCAAACAAGTGGACCTTAAACTCAAGGCCGACAATATCAAGTTGTCTGTCGATTCACTGCGACCCTGGATGAATAGCCAGAAACAGGGGGAGGCTGCTGCTTGGAAATTGGTTGAGATTCAAGCGGGTGATTCTCCGCAATTCCCCATGGAGACCGCGGAAAACCCGAGTGCTCAGGCCGTGGTGATTCGGCCTCAATGGACGTCTGAGCAGCCTCCGGCTATTCCCATTAAGAGATGAGGTGAGATGTCTGATTCTTCGATTCAGCGTGGGTCTTTGCAAAAAAAAATCAATGCGTGGATGCTTTCACGGCAGCCAAGAACAGACAAGCAGCAGCTCACTCATCGTAATGTTTACATTTTGCTCAGCCGTGCGGGCTTGTTCTTTGTGGTCACGATGGGGCTGCTTTTAATTGCCTCCATCAACTATCAGCTGAATTTGGGCTATGCCCTGACCTTTTTGTTGTCTGGCAGTGCCTTGGTGTCTATGCACTTGACCCATGCCACTCTGCGCGGGCTGACGCTTTATTTGCGACCAGTCAAACCAACTTTTGTCAAGCAAAAAGCCCTACTGCAAGCCACGCTAGAAGACTCCGAGGGCCGAAAATCAAGAGATCGATATGGAATCGGGCTGCGTCTGAAGGGATCACCCAAGGCGTCGGTGTCCTGGATTGATATCCCGGCTCAGGCCAAAACAACCATCGACCTTTTTTTTATACCTCACCACAGAGGCTGGCAGGATATTCCAGACTGGATTGCTGAAACTCATTTCACTTTGGGGTTTTTCCGTGCCTGGAGCATTTGGCGGCCCATGGGCAAAGTGCTGGTGTACCCAGAGCCTGAATCTTCAGCCCCAAATTTGCCGCGTTCAGCTCACTTGCACAGAGAAAATGCTTTAGTTTCTTCTCCATTGCACCACATCGAAGGGCGCGGCGAACCTGATGGGGTTCGCCTTTATCGACCCGGTGATTCCATTAAGCATATTGTCTGGAAAAAGTCTGCCAAGGCCTTGGCAGGCAGCGCGGAGTTAATCACCCGGGACACCCATCACCCAAATGCGTCATCACTTTGCTTGAATTGGTCTGACTGTGCTGGGTTGTCAGTCGAGGCCCGGTTGTCGCGGCTGACTGCTTGGGTCTTGATGGCAGATGAAATCGGCCAGCCATACGGGTTGAAACTTCCGGGTTTTGAATTGCCTTGCGGGTCTGGCGATGCGCATCGCCAGCAAGTCTTGCAGGCCTTGGCACTTTGGTCATGATCTTTGGCAAATTTTTGCATGGTCTGTCGCGTGAAAGCCGTGACACACTCTTTATTCTTGCACTTGTTGCCTGGATTGTTTTTTCACACCCAGGCATGCAGGCTCCATGGGGTTTACCCTTGGCTGGGCTGGTTTTGATATGGCGCACCTACCTGACCCTGACCGACAAACCCTTGCCCAAACGAGGCTGGACGCTGGGGATCTTGCTGGTGGTGGTTTGTTTGAGCTTGTGGTCTTTCAAAACCATTTTGGGCAAAGAGGCCGGCGTGAGCATCTTGGTGACTCTGATTGCACTCAAGACTTTGGAAATGCGTGCCGGACGGGATGCCTTTGTGATTTTTTTCCTGGGTTTCTTTTTACTTTTGACCCATTTTTTTTACTCTCAAACAATCAGCATGGCCTTTGTCATGATGGTGTCGGTATGGGGACTTTTAACGGCATTGGTATTGATGCACATGCCGGTGGGCCAACCGGCCTTGAAAAAGGCTTCAGTCATTGCAGCCAAAACGGCTTTGCTTGGTACACCGGTCATGGTGGCTTTGTTTTTATTTTTTCCCCGCATCGCTCCCTTGTGGGGGGTGCCCCAGGACGGCAGAGGTTCTACTGGCCTGAGTGACAAGCTTTTCATGGGTGCCATTGCAGAATTGGCACAAAATGATGAAATCGTGATGCGTCTTCGATTTCCAGAAAAAACGCCATCACTTTCCGATCTTTACTTTCGAGGCCCCGTTCTCAGCCAGTTTGATGGAATTGTCTGGTCAACCTCAGAATCCTTTGAAACCGAATCCCATCCTCAATTTGACGTCAAGCAAAATCCGCTCAAGTATGAAATCACGCTAGAACCTCAGGGAACCAGAACTGTACCGCTTCTTGAGGTAACCCCGGATGTTTTTCTCAGCCATGACAACGCTGGGTTCACCCTGACTGACGACCTTCGTTGGCGTGCTAATAAAGCCATTTTTGAGCGGCTCAGAATGGATTTGTATGCTGTCAATGTGCCTCAGTATGGCCCGACTGAATTTGAGCCCAGTTTGTCTGTTGATTTGCAGCTACCGATCGGCTACAACCCCCGCACGATCGCATGGGCCAAAGCGCTGAGCCAAAAACCTGATCTGGCCAAGGCAGACTCTAGGGATTTGGCGAATGCTGTGATGAATCATATTCGTCAGGAAAATTTTCAGTACACCCTGACTCCAGGCATCTATGGAGATAACAGGCCCCAAGAGGCGATTGATGAGTTCTGGATGGATCGCCGCCAGGGGTTTTGCGAGCATTTTGCATCAGCCTTTGTTTTTATTATGCGCAGTTTGGGGGTTCCGGCACGCATCGTGACAGGTTACCAGGGAGCCGACCCTCAGCCCGTGGATGGGTACTACGTTGTGCGGAAAAGCTCAGCACATGCCTGGGCAGAGTACTGGGTACAGGGCAGGGGATGGCTACGTGCCGATCCCACGGTCTATGTGGCGCCAGATCGCATTCAACGCAGTGTCATGCTCAGGCCACCTCGTGGGCTCGTGATCGATGCCTTACAAAAAACCCTTGGTTCCAATGCTTATGTTTTGACATCCTGGCGTCAACTATGGGAATTGACTAACAATCGCTGGAATCAATGGGTTTTGAATTATTCCGCAGGGCAGCAAATCGATATGCTGAAAAATTGGGGCTTTTCGAAGCCTGATTGGACAGACTTGGTGTACCTTTGGATTGGCTTGTTGGTTTCGGTGGTGCTGATTTTTACACTCTATTCAAGATTGTTGCGCCGCACAGATCCTTGGAGCCGCGATATGTCCTTGCTGCGCCAAGAGCTGCGGCGTCTGGGGTTGACCATTGATGAGCATGACCCTCCCTTGACCCTCTCGAAAAAGCTCCTAGAGCATCTGGGGCCAGCTGGGCAGCCGTTGGCGAATGGCTTGGTTCATTTGGATCGTGCCCGCTACGGGCAGACAAAAAAGGCTGGTTTGTCAGTGAAAATACTTCGCCAATTACGAGCCACAGCCCATGATTGGGCTACCAAACGCTATCAAGCACGCAGGTAAAGGAGTGGCAGGCAGGGACTTAAGAAGGGATCAAAAAGGCCTGCGCTGAAGCTCAGGGCACACGACAAGCCCCAGGAATCGGGGCCATTGCCAAGTGAACATCACTGCATTGTGCCCGGTGCCGCAGGGCATGATCCATGATCACCAGAGCCAACATGGCCTCAGCAATCGGGGTGGCCCTGATACCTACGCAGGGGTCATGCCGGCCTAATGTGTCAACTTTCACGGGCTGGCCTTGAATGTCAATGGAAGCTTTGGGGGTTCGGATTGAACTGGTGGGTTTGATGGCGAGGCGAACGCAGATGTCTTGGCCTGTTGAGATGCCACCCAAAATACCACCAGCATGATTGCTGAGAAAACCATCAGGCGAGAGCTCATCACCATGAAAACTGCCTCGTTGAGCCACGCTAAGAAATCCGGCACCGATTTCAACGCCTTTGACTGCATTAATAGCCATCATTGCATGGGCAATATCGGCATCAAGTTTATCAAAAATTGGTTCACCCCAACCCACTGGAACACCCCGAGCACTGACTTCAAGGCATGCACCACAGCTGTCGCCTGCTTTGCGCAAGTCGTCCATATAGGATTCAAGGCGAGAAATATCGCTTGCATTGGCGGCAAAAAATGGATTGTGCGACACATGATCCAAGGATTCAAAAGGGATTTTGATATCACCAAGTTGAACCATATGCCCCATGAAGG
>JBEIRS010000158.1:0-4024 GCA_040375795.1 Methylibium sp. | reverse complement strand
GTATGGTGGCTTCTCGCGGTGGTGAAATCACCCAACAATTGGTTCATACGATGGAAGGGATTGAAGCCAGCTCCAAAAGAATCGCTGACATTACTGGCCTGATTGACACAATTGCCTTCCAAACCAGTATGCTCGCGCTCAATGCTGCCGTAGAAGCCTCACGGGCCGGAGACAAAGGAAAAGGCTTTGCAGTGGTGGCCAATGAAGTTCGTCAGCTGGCTCAACGAAGTGCCATTGCCGCTCGAGAAATCAAAACCTTGATTGATGAGTCTGTCAATCGGGTGGCTTCTGGTGCTGCCCTGGTCAATTGTGCTGGAGTCACGATGCAAGAAATTGTTGAGTCAACGCGCAATGTTTCTGCCGTCATTTCAGAAATCACCGAAGCCACCAAACATCAAAACGAAGGTATTTTTGAGGTCAGTGAAGCCATGTCTTCCATGGACTCGACCACACAACAAAATGCCAGCTGGGCCCATAACAGTGCCAATACCTCAGAAGAACTCAAGCACCAAGCCTTTGATCTCGTGGCTACAGTATCCCTCTTTAGGCTTTGAGAATTTTGCTGAAAAAATCAAAGAAATCTACAAAAGTTCCCTTGTGAAGACCTTGATAAGCTCGGTTTTTGATGCGGTTTTGAAGCCCTTGAATGGTCTGTAAAAGTTCACAGTAGAGGCATAGGTGCTCAAGTGATGGAGGGGCTCAATGATGCAGTCAGCTTACGTTGTACGGTTTCAATCGCTGTTCCACGAAGGCCGCGCACTGTGTTTTCCATGCGACGCAGATGGACATGTTGATTTAGATAGCCTCAGCCCCATGGCGATTGAAAATTATTTGTTCGCCCGGGCCATGGTTGGGCGCGAATATGCGGCCCCCGCAGTCCAGGAATTGCAATCCCATTAGTTGGCCCGTGCTGACTGGATTTTATGATTGATACGCACCAGGGATTGCTCCATGCTGGGCAAGCTCAGAGCTCAGCACCTCCCCCCTGAGGGTGTGAGAAAGTGAACCTGTGATGCGAACATCGATCATCTGTCCGATCAGTTGCTGATGGCCCTTGAAGTTGACGGTTCGGTTGCACTCCGTGCGGCCGGCAAGTTCCAGGTCATCCTTGCGGGAAGGGCCTTCCACGAGAATGCGGTGTACGCCACCAACCATCGCATGACTGATGCTCTTGGCCTGCGTATCAATGCTCGTTTGCAATCTTTGCAGTCTTTGCAGCTTGATCTCTTGGGGGGTGTCATCTGGAAGCGCTGCCGCTGGCGTCCCGGGCCGGGGGCTGTAAACAAAACTGAAACTGGCATCAAAGCCAATATCATCGACAAGCTTCATCAGCTTACCAAAATCTTCCTCGGTTTCACCAGGAAAACCCACAATAAAATCACTGGAAATACGGATAGTTGGACGCACTGCCCGCAATTTACGGATGGTGCTTTTAAATTCCATGGCGGTATAGCCACGCTTCATCGCCATCAAAATTCGATCACTGCCATGTTGCACAGGAAGATGCAAGTGATTCACAAGCTGGGGCACACGAGCATAAACATCAATCAGCCGTTGCGTAAATTCTTTGGGATGGCTGGTGGTGTAACGGATGCGCTCAAGGCCAGGAATATCAGCGATGTAGTCAATTAACGTCGCGAAATCAGCCTTGTCTGACGTGCCGCCCATGGCGCCACGATAGGCATTCACATTTTGGCCCAATAAAGTGATTTCTTTGGTGCCCTGAGCCAGCAGCCCAGCAATTTCAGTTAAAACATCGTCCAAGGGTCGCGAAACCTCTTCACCACGGGTATATGGCACCACACAGTAGCTACAGTACTTTGAACAACCTTCCATGATCGAAACAAAAGCCGTGGGGCCTTCTTGACGCGCAGGCGGCAAATGGTCAAATTTTTCGATCTCAGGAAAACGAATATCCACCTGTGGCTTGAGCTGCTCTCGGCGCTGCTTCAAAAGTGCAGGCAGCCGATGCAAGGTTTGAGGCCCAAAAACAACATCAACATAAGGCGCACGCTCAATGAGGGCCGCCCCTTCCTGGCTGGCAACACAGCCACCTACACCAATCATCACCCCCCTCGATTTGAGATGCTTGACTCGGCCCAAGTCACTAAAAACTTTCTCTTGTGCTTTTTCACGCACCGAACACGTATTGAAAAGAATGAGATCAGCCTCTTCAACATTGCTTGTCGGTTCGTAGCCATCAGCGGCTTGAAGTACATCTGCCATTTTGTTCGAGTCGTACTCGTTCATTTGGCAACCAAAAGTTTTGATAAAGACTTTAGGGGCCACGAGGCCCTCCTCTCAGGATAAACCGAAATAAAAAAACAGCTTGCATTAAAGGCTGATCGATCAAGGACGAATCCAGCGCTGAGACATGGCATCAAACTGCCAATTTTTCGCTTCTTCGGGGGTTCGAGGCCAAGGTTGTTGAGCGGCCTCTGCGGAGTTTAATATCCAGATATCTTTGACAAGCCCAGTGGTATCTTCGAGGGCATAGTTGACAAGAAACGTTTGGCCAATCAGTGTTTGAGACATCACCAGCATATTTTGCGCATTCCGAATGCGAATGCCTGGCGCTGTGCGAACATGATTTTCATTCAGGTGAATCTCTGGGGGCTGCCCAAAAAGAATTTCACCGCGAAGGGCATTGGCATTGAAATGGCGAGGCACTGGTGCAGGCCCCGCATATTGGGCTTGACCTGTAAGGGGGCAGCAGCCCTGAAAGGGCCGCCAAAACACAAGCAAAAAAACAGCGAAACATGGTGTTCACCCAGGGGCTGTGAGAGTTAAAAAATAGGAACCAGGGCAAGTTGACCTCCATATCAACCCCGCCACGGCCCCTCTGAAAAAGGCTCAAAAAGAAGGTTATATCAAAAATCACTGCACAGACTCAGAGTATTTAACAGGGTCTTGTGGCAAAATCAAGGGTTTACTCTATTCGTGTTTTTACCAACTCTTTTTGCTTTGCCATGTCGATTTTCCGTTTCTTCAAACGCCCCATTGCAGATGATCGACGAAGCCAGCCTATCTGAACAAATTTCAATCGATTATTTTTTTACTGCGATGGTTGATTTGTGTTCATTCAGAAGAAATTGACAGATCATCCCTCAGCTAAAAATTTTTGAATCACTTGACTTATTACTCATTTACTCAAGAGGAGCCCCAAAATGAAACTTCAAAAAGCAGTGTTCGCTTTGCTGGTCAGTACACTCTCATTTTCTGCCCTGGCTCAGGCCAACTCGGGTGCAAACTGGGTCAGCCCGTTTGGTGGTGTCTGGAAAAATGGCACCAATGAGGCCTGCTGGCGCAGCAGCCACTGGACACCCGCCACCGCATCGGCCGGTTGCGATGGAGCGATTGTTCCTCAGGCCCCTGTGGCAGCAGCCCCGGCTGCCCAACCAGCTCCCGCCCCTGTGATTGCCCCGGTGCCTGCCCCTGCCCGAGTCCCTGCTCCTGTCACCCCGCCTGCACCAGTGAGCAAGAAAGTCACTTTCTCTGCGGATGCTTTCTTTGACTTTGACAAAGCCACTCTCAAACCTGAAGGGCGTACCAAATTGGATGAAGTCATCGCCAAGCTCAATGGGATCAACCTTGAAGTGATTGTTGCGGTCGGTCATACCGATTCTGTGGGCAGCGATGCCTACAACCAATCTTTGTCATTGCGTCGCTCTGAGTCTGTGAAAACCTATTTAACAAGCAAAGGGGTTGACGCCTCTCGCGTCTATACTGAAGGCAAAGGTGAAAAGCAACCCGTGGCTGACAACAAGACCAAAGAAGGGCGTCAAAAGAACCGCCGGGTTGAAATTGAAGTGGTTGGTACCAGCAGCGCCCGCTAATCTGCTCAACGTTTTTCAAAGCAAAAAGCCCCGATCAATCGGGGCTTTTTTTTTGCGCCCTCTGATTTCAACGGCCTAAAAAATCAGAATGCCCTTGAGTTTTGCGATAAGGGATGAATGTGATGAAGTTGCCTATTGATTGAAAACCCCCCCACGATCGGATTTTTTGAATTTCGTTGCCAGCGCTT
>JBEIRS010000249.1:0-2631 GCA_040375795.1 Methylibium sp. | reverse complement strand
TGGCTGAAAAAAAGCTGGATTTTCCCTTTGAGTTGCAAGATGTCTGGGCTGAACATGCACTCACCGAGATCAACCCCTTGGGCAAAGTGCCTTGCCTCTTGATGGACGGTGGCGAGTCGATTTATGACTCGCGGGTGATTGTTGAATACCTCGACACGCTTTCGCCAGTCTCTCGCTTATTGCCAGAGCGTGGCCGGGAACGGGCCGAGGTCTTGACCTGGGAGGCTCTCGCGGATGGCTTGCTCGATGCTGCCATTTTGGCCCGCCTTGAGAATACCTGGTCAGGGCGCACCGAGGCTCAGCGCTGCCCTGCCTGGGTCGATCGGCAATTGAATAAGGTGCATTCCGGGCTCAAAGCTTTGAGCCAGGGACTGGGCGACAGGCCTTGGCTGGCGGGCCAGCATATGAGCTTGGCGGATATTGCAGCAGGGTGTGCCCTTGGTTGGCTGGAGTTTCGTTTTCCTGATATTTTGTGGCGCGACACCCACCCCGGACTGGCTCGTTTTTTTGACAAACTCAACAGCCGCACAAGCTTCATCGACACGGCGCCACCCAAAGCGTCACTTGTCAATCGCTGAATTTTTAATACTTTAACGACTCTCCTCTCGCGGGGGGGGCAGGTCAAAAGATACAAGCCGTTTGGTCAACGAGCATCAAGTCATTCCAAGCTTTTGCAAAGCAGCTTTGCAGAATGCTTTAACCTTTAGTGTTCAGCTCTTGCGCCGATAAGGAAGTCAATTGTTGTAGACGCTTTTCAACCCATTTTTTAGTGCAGTCATTGACCATGAAACTGCTGCCATTAGAACAATTTTCCAATCAGCTGCAGGCTGGAGCACCTCTTAAGTGGGGGATTCGTGATAGCTCGGGCCAACTTTTGTTGGCCCGAGGTCGAGTTCTCATAGACAACAACATGATTCAAGCTTTGCTTGATCGAGGTACCTTTGTGGACGTCGAAGAGGTCAACCGAGCCCATCCAGAAGCCAGTGCAGCCCTAAAAACCAAGAAAGAGACTGCTCCCGCCCGCTGGGACAGCCTTCAAGCCCGACTCAGCACCCTCCTTCGCTCCCCCACCAGCCCAATCTTTTTAGATGGTTTGCGCGACAGCATCGACCAACTTGATAGTCTTGTTGAGCGCAACTCCGATCTTATCATTTACCTGATCATGAGACATGATCACACTCGGTATGCTCAATATGGTGTTGCTCATTCACTCCATGTTGCCTCACTTTGCAGCCTGCTGGCCCAGCGCATGTCTTGGTCCAACGATTTGCGAAAAAATGTTATCGGTGCAGCGCTGAGCATGAATTTATCAATTATTGAGCTGCAAGGTCGGATGGCAACCCAGAGCACTCCACTCACTGATGATCAGCGCCAACAAATCCAAAACCATCCTCTTGCCAGTGCCCAATTGCTCCGCAATGCTGGCCTCACAGACACCGAGTGGCTTCATGCCGTAGAACAGCATCACGAGCAACGTGGTAGTACTGGCTATCCAGGCAAACTCAATACCCCAAGTGAACTCTCTCAATTGATCCACTTCGTGGACTGCTTCACTGCCAAGCACAGTGCTCGCGCGGGTCGTTCGCAACAACCTGCTCAGCAGGCGGCTCGTGATCTTTACATTCAGAGCCAAGCCAACCCTCTGGCAGCCTTGCTCATCAAGGAGTTCGGCATCTACCCACCAGGCTGTTTTGTTAAACTGGCCAGTGGTGAAACAGCCATTGTGATTAAGCGTGGTGCCAACGCCAACACCCCCATCGTTGCCGCCTTAATCAACCGCAATGGTGACGCTCTCTCCCAGCCCATCCCGCGGGACAGTTCTATTTCTACTAACGCAATTGTCTCGACAATTCCTAACAAAGCTGTCCTAGTTTGCCTGAGTATTGAAAAACTCTATGATTTGCACAATGGCTAAAGTCGATACTTGATAAATCGATGAGATGGTTTCTTCATTTCGGTATTAAACCTGGTGTAAAAATTTTCAATGTGTGATAAACCACGAACCAAGCACCCATCATTAAGATGAGATTGGCACCACCAACCAACCAGGAGATTTTTTGATGCAGACTGTGGCCCATATCGTGAGAAAACGCAATTCTGGACTGTGGCGCGTCAAGCCCACAGACAGCGTTTTTGATGCCCTGAGGCTTTTGGCCCAGTATGAAATCGGGGCCCTCCTTGTGATGGAAGGAGCCAAGTTAGTGGGTATTTTTTCAGAACGTGATTACACACGTAAAGTAGCCCTCGAAGGCCGCTCATCCAAGGATGTCAAAGTCGGCGACATCATGAGCCGCAATGTGGCCATGGTCACACCCAAAACCAGCACCCGTGATTGTATGAGGCTTATGAGCCAAAAGAAAATTCGCCATTTGCCCGTACTTGAGGGGCCCACTGTGGTGGGCATGATTTCAATTTTGGACTTGATGGATGAAATCATTGCCGACCATGAAACCACCATTGAGCATCTTCATCATTACATTCATAGCTGAGCATGAGCCATCCCCAAAAATTAAATTTCAATTTCAATTTTGATAGGCAGATTCAATCATAAAACCAATTTGGTAGCGAAAAAAATCCAGCGATTGCATTCATTCCCCAAAAAAACAGCCTCAATTAAAAATAAATTTGAGG
>JBEIRS010000126.1:0-4716 GCA_040375795.1 Methylibium sp. | reverse complement strand
GTCAGCACCAATGAGGCCCAGGCCCAGCTCAATGAAGCACGTAAATTGGTTTTGCGTCAATTGTTGGCTTGGGAGCGTGAATTTGTGGCCCAAGGAGAAGGGCTGTCTGATGAGCATCTTTATGTTTTCACCCCTCAGGCCGAGGTGGTTGAGTTGGCAGCAGGCTCAACCCCTATTGATTTCGCTTATGCGGTGCATACCAGCTTAGGGCATCGATGCCGGGGGGCCAAGGTAGATGGTGTGCTGGTGCCTCTGAATACCGTACTTCAAAGTGGTCAAACTGTGGAAGTGACAACAGTGAAAGAGGGGGGGCCTTCTCTTGATTGGTTGCAGCCACAGCTTGGTTTTTTGCGCACGGCTCGAGCCCGCACCAAAGTGCGTGCCTGGTTGAATGCCCAACTTCAGCAGCAAACGATTGCCAAGGGGCGTGAGGCGGTCGAGAAGCTTCTTCAGCGAGAAGGAAAAACCGCACTGAATCTCGAAGACCTGGCGGCTCAGTTGGGTTTTACCTCGGCAGACGGGTTTTTTGAAGTGGTTGGCAAAGACGAATTTTCTTTGCGTCATCTGGAAGATAGTTTACGCCCATCAACGCAAGCAAAAAATACACCCTTTGATGAGACGGTGCGCTTACGCCCACCGACTAAAAGCTCGGAGCATGGTGGGCAGGTTTCTGTGGTGGGCGTCAACTCTTTATTTTGTCACCTGGCTCGTTGCTGCCGTCCTGCGCCACCAGATCGAATTGGCGGCTTTGTCACGCGAGGCAAAGGCGTTGCTGTACATCGATTGTCATGTAGCAATTGGGTCGAAATGGTGCGACGCTCACCCGAGCGGGTGATTGAAGTGGACTGGACCGCACCAGTCGCGTCGCAATCTGTCGTGCTTTATCCTGTGGATATCGTGATTCAGGCCACCGACCGCCCTGGGCTATTGCGTGATGTGTCTGAAATTTTTGCCAAAGAAAAAATGAACGTGATTGGGGTCAAGACGCAAACTATCAAAGACTCTTTAGGGGCCGCAGCCTGGATGACATTTACGATTGAAATTCCAGATCTTGATCGATTGGATGATATTTTGCAGCGGGCTGTGCAGGTGAGGGGAGTGCGCAGTGCCCGCAGGCGGTGAATTTCTTGGGGTGGCATTTGACGCGAACCACGGAGCCTTTGAAGATGGGCTTGGCGCCGACTCTTTAAAGCTCTTGAAGAAAAGAGCTGCTGGTTTCAGTGACAGAACACCGGGGGGTCTGTCAGGCTTAAAGAATTTTTGGTAGGCGCGATTGGACTCGAACCAACGACCCCCACCATGTCAAGGTGGTGCTCTAACCAGCTGAGCTACGCGCCTAAGGTCTGTCTAGGCAAAGATTATACCATGATTTGACGAAGCTTAGGGGCTTGTTTGGCTGTTAGCTCAGCAGATGAGCTTTCTTGCTTGCTGTTTTCTGGCTCAAGAGAAGCCGGCTTTGGCTGGGTAGAGCATGATCAGCGGGTATTTGAAGGTTTTGCCTTTTATACGCAGGTATGATCACAGCAGAACATCATCCTTTTGAGCAGACACCCAATGATTCAGCTTTTTGATTTGGCAGGAAAACACTTGATACTTGGCTTATCGGGCGGTATCGCATGCTACAAAGCAGCTGAATTGGCTCGTGGATTGATCACCCAGGGAGCCAAAGTGCAGGTGGTGATGACAGAAGCGGCGGCACAATTTATCACCCCGATCACGATGCAGGCCCTTTCTGGGCGCCCTGTATTGACGAGCCAGTGGGATGTTCGTTCACCTGACAATATGGCGCATATTCATCTTTCGCGTGAGGCTGATGCCATTTTGGTTGCACCCGCGAGCGCCGATTTTATGGCCAAATTGTTGCATGGTCGGGCGGACGATCTTCTTAGTTTGATGTGTCTTGCCCGTCCAATCAATCGGTGTCCATTGTTGCTGGCCCCGGCCATGAACCGTGAGATGTGGCGGCATCCAGCCACTCAGCGCAATGTAGTCCAGTTGCTTAATGACGGCTGTACTGTGCTTGGCCCCTCAGATGGCGAACAAGCCTGTGGTGAGCTTGGGCCTGGGCGTATGCTGGAAGCCCAGGAGTTGCTGGATGATGTGATTGCTTTTTTTCAGCCCAAGTGTCTGAGTGGGCGGCGCGTTTTGATTACCGCAGGCCCGACTTTTGAGCCCATCGACCCTGTGCGCGGCATCACAAATATGTCGAGTGGAAAAATGGGCTTTGCCATGGCTCGTGCCGCAATAGAAGCTGGGGCGGAAGTCACTTTGATTTCTGGGCCTGTGCACCTTGCCACCCCACGCAAAGCTCGGCGAATTGACGTTCAGACTGCCCAGCAAATGTTCGACGCCTCGATCAGCTTGGCGATGGACAATGATGTGTTTATAGCCACTGCAGCCGTGGCTGACTGGCGCCCAGTGGCTTTTTCTGAGCATAAAATCAAAAAAAACCAAGATGCTCGAGCGCCCATCTTAGCCCTCACTGAAAATCCAGACATTCTGGCGGCCGTGGCCCAGCTTAAAAAACCTTTTTGTGTTGGTTTTGCTGCAGAAAGCCAAAATTTGCTGCAATATGCGCGACAGAAGCTGCAAAGCAAGGGGGTGCTTTTGATGGTTGGGAATTTAGGCCCTGCCACTTTTGGCCAAGATGACAACGCTTTGATTTTGCTGGATGCTCAGGGGCATCGAGAATTGCCCCGCGCACCTAAGCTTTCGCTGGCGCGTCAGTTGGTGGCTGAAATTGCCGAACGTATTCAGCCAGGCTGTTGAAATCATCGGTGATGCGGATGGATATCCCTTCAGGGTCTATTTTGTCGGGAATCTTGCGTTGGCTGATCTTGCGGGTGATTCGCTGGGCTGATGGTCGCTTTCGAGGCTCCAAGTCCCAGCCTGGCAGCCTGATTTTAATCACCTCATTATTGCTATGACGATCATTGACTTTCAAATTCTTGATGCGCGCCTGAATGAGATGCCTTCTTATGCCACCTCTGGAAGTGCCGGCTTGGACTTGCGAGCCTGCCTGGATGTGCCTTTGATTCTTGAGCCAGGTCAGGCTGAACTTATTCCAACGGGTATGGCCTTGCACATTGGAGACCCCGGATTGGCCGCTTTGATTTTGCCTCGGTCTGGGCTGGGGCATCGGCATGGAATTGTCTTGGGTAATTTGGTGGGCCTGATTGATTCAGACTACCAAGGGCCCTTGATGATGAGCTGCTGGAACCGAGGCCGCAGCCCCTTCACGATTCAGCCGATGGAGCGGGTGGCTCAACTTGTGATCGTGCCCGTAGTTCAAGCAACTTTACGGCAGGTGGCTTCATTTGCACCATCAAGCCGTGGGGAGGGGGGGTTTGGCTCCACAGGCCAAGTTTAAGTGAGCGCCGTCAGTGCAGCGCTGACCCTGAAGGGGGGCCAGCCCACAGTGAAAATACAGGCTCACCCAGGCTGCCTTTTTCCAGTTCTTGGGCACTGGCTTCCCGGACATTTCTGACTACCAAAGACAGTCTGAGAGCCATCCCTGCCAAAGGATGATTGCCATCCAGCACGACATGGCTCGGGTAAACCTCTGTGACGGTATAAATGGCGTTTTCAGGCATGCCAAATGTTTGAGAGCCTTCAGGAGGGCCTTCAAACTGCATGCCTACGTCAACATCGGGGGGGAAAATGCCCCGTTCTTCAAAAAATACGAGATCAGCAGCGTACTCTCCAAAGGCATGTTGAGGCTCAAGGTGAAGTTGAACAGAAAAACCAGCTTCTTGTTGGTTCAGTGCTTCCTCGACCTTGGGAAGCAGGTCTACGCTGTTGCCATAAAAAAAATCGACAGGGTTGGCGAGTTCATCGATGAGCTCGCCTTGGGTGTTTTCAAGTCGCCAGGTCAGGCTAACGACACAGGGGGAGTGAATCAGCATGGCGGGTTGGGAAGGCTGCTTTTTGATTTGAAGGGAGCCAAGACCGGAGAAATTTTGGCAATGCCCCCTGTTGGCTTGGCATGATCTGGTTGATTTTATCGTTTTGTGCGTGGCCGGGGTCAGATGTCTTTGATGATTTGGCGAAATTCATCGACATCTTCAAAGCTGCGATAGACTGAAGCAAAGCGCACATAAGCGACTTTGTCAATGCGTTTGAGTTCGTGCATGACCAGCTCACCCAGTTTTGTGCTTGAAACTTCTTTGGCCCTGTTGTGAAGCAGTTGTTCTTGAATGCGATTCAAAGCGTCATCAATTTGTTCCACACTGACAGGCCGCTTGCGCAGTGCCAAGGCCATGGATGCCCTGAGCTTGCCCAAATCAAAGTCGGCCCGGGTGCCATCACGCTTGACCACATCAGGCATGCAGATTTCAGCCCGCTCATAGGTGGTAAAGCGTTTATCACAGTGTGGGCAGCGGCGGCGCCGCCGCACCACGTCACCTTCATCGGATTCACGGGTTTCAGAAACTTGCGTCTCGGAGTGATTGCAAAATGGGCACCGCATAGGCTCAGATGAATTGTGGTGGGCGGGGC
The DNA here is from genome assembly GCA_040375795.1 of Methylibium sp. Lineage (GTDB taxonomy): Bacteria > Pseudomonadota > Gammaproteobacteria > Burkholderiales > Burkholderiaceae_C > CANHBY01. The sequence goes on along the minus strand of JBEIRS010000126.1, from coordinate 219 downwards.
ATGGTGCCAATCAAGCAGGCAGATCAGCGATACACAGGAAAATCACGAACGAGGGCAGCCACTTGATGCCGCACCGATTCAATGACTGCTGTGTTGTGCGGGGCATCTAAGACATCAGCAATCAAATGGGCGGTCTGACGAGCCTGATTTTCCTTGAAGCCACGGGTGGTCATGGCAGGCGAGCCCAAGCGGATGCCACTGGTGATCATTGGTTTTTGG
>JBEIRS010000121.1:0-4942 GCA_040375795.1 Methylibium sp. | reverse complement strand
TGCATATCAGCACCAGATTATTCGTGAGCTTTCAACCTCCCCAGAGTATGAGGTTGATGTCGGTGGCACACGTCAATTACACTACAGAAATACCAATGGTCTTGTAAGCAAGCCTCAATGGGAAATTGGTTTGCAAAAAACAGGTTACATCGCAGAAGCTGGCCGTTGTTTGGTGATGCAGGCCAAGTTGGCTGGTCGAAAACTCATCATGGTGTTTCTTGATTCTGCAGGGAAATATTCCCGCATGGCTGATGCAGAACGTGTGCGCAAATGGGTTGAGCAAAGCCCTCAATTTCGATCAACATCTGTAAAGTATTGATTTGATTGAATTTTTTATTGATTGGTGCGGGCCTTGGTCACCATCTCAGTAACGCCCTGAACGTCCTGCCACCCGGAGATAAAGGTGGGCCAGTGAGGCTACGAGGGCGCGTTGCCAAGGTCTGTACCAGCGTCGATAAGTCACCTCATGAGTGACTTCTTCTGACATGGATAGGACATCTTCAAAACGCTTATTTAACTCTGTATTGAAGCCAATATCACGTACGATCACATTGGCTTCCAGGTTGAGCAGCAGTGATAAAGGGTCGATGTTGCTGCTACCTACCGTGGCCCAGTCCTGATCCACCAAGGCGATCTTGGCGTGAAGAAAAGCAGGAATATATTCAAAAATCCGAACCCCTGCGGCTTGTAATTCAGCATAGAGGGCGCTGGCCGCCAAGCGGGCCATTTGATAATCAGCCTTGCCTTGCAGTATTAGCCGAACCTGAACCCCTTTCAGAGCCGCTTGAGTCAAGGCCCGTCGAAAGCTGCGACCAGGATAAAAATAAGGGCAAATCAAATCAATTCGCTTTTGAGCTTCTTGAATGGCGGCGATGTAATGGCGCTCGATGGTCCGGCGTTGGCGTAGGTTGTCTCGAACCACAAAGGCAAGTTGTACGGGCTTGGCGGTTTCAGTGGCATCTGCTGCTTTGACGCTGAGGCCCATCTGCATTCGTTTGAAAATTTTGCGAATATGAGCCAAACGGTGACTTGAGTGGGCCAAGGTGCGCCATTCTTCATGTAGTTCTTGCCCAAGCCATGATCGCGTCCATAAGGCCCGAACGGTTTGCCGAACACTAAGCACCACAGGGCCATGAATTTGAACAGCAAAGTCTAGGCGTGGCCTTTCACTCCAACCATGGCGTAAATCAAAATGATCGTCAATCAAGTTGACCCCACCAACAAAGGCAACAACATCATCAACCACGCAGAGTTTTTGATGCATTCTCCGCAGCTGCGCGGCTTGAAGCCAGCTTTTCCAACGATGTAAGGGCCTGAAAACTGCCAAAGCCACGCCATGTTTTTGGCACTCTTGTGTCAGCCTTTGCAAGCTTCCGTTGGTTCCAAAGCCATCAACCAAAAGCCGAACATTGACACCACGCTGAACTGCCTCAAACAGGGCCACCAAGACTGAACAGGCTGCAGGGTCATCATTGAAAATATAGGTGGCCACCCATACCTCATGGCGTGCTTGCTCTATGGTTTTGACCATGGCCGGAAACAATTCATCACCACCTTGCAATAACACGATTTTGTTTCCCCCAGAAAATCCAGCCATCAACCCTGCGGGCGCAAAAGCTTCCTTGGTTTGTGTTTTGACGGAACCCAATACGGAAGGGGGCTGATGGTGGATATTCATCGCAAAGTGTATGCAGGTGGGCCAGAGCAATGGGGCAGAATTAAATACGGTGTGATGGTACTTCGTGTCTCGTTTCATCAGTTGGCGTCAGCACCGAGAGCGGCCTGGTGCCCCGTGCGCTCGAATGTAGCAAGACCTGTGAAGCGAGACACTAGAGCTGTTTAAATTCAGGTTAATGTTACATTTGAGCCAATTGTGGCTACTTTTCAGACGATTTCGGCATGATCACACGCATTAGTTTGACCCGCTACTTGATTGAACAGCAACGCCAGCACGGCCTTATTCCATCTCCTTTGCGCCTACTGATTGAGGTGGTTGCCCGCGCTTGTAAGCGCATCAGCATCAATGTCAATAAAGGAGCCCTGGGCGATATTATTGGTAGTGCCAATAGTGAAAATATTCAAGGTGAAGTTCAAAAAAAACTTGACATCATTGCCAATGAAGTGCTCATTGAGGCCAATGAGTGGGGTGGGCATTTGGCCGCGATGGCCAGCGAAGAAATGGAGAGTATTTACGCGGTACCAAACCGATTTCCTCAAGGTGAATACTTACTGCTGTTTGACCCTCTGGATGGTTCCAGTAATATTGATGTCAATGTGAGCATTGGTACGATTTTTTCTGTACTGAAGAAAAATAATAATGTCTCCAGCGTGTGCGAGGCTGATTTTATGCAGCCGGGTTCGGCACAGGTGGTGGCTGGTTATTGTGTCTATGGGCCGCAAACCACTTTGGTGCTCACGGTGGGGCATGGCGTGGCCATGTTTACCCTCGATCGGGAGCAAGGCTCCTGGATGCTCACCCAGGACAAAATCAGTATTCCTCCTGATACCCAAGAGTTTGCAATTAACATGAGTAATATGCGCCACTGGGCTCCCCCTGTGCAACGCTATATCAGCGAATGCCTTGCTGGTACTCAAGGCCCTTGCGGCAAAGACTTTAATATGCGCTGGATCGCCAGCATGGTGGCTGATGTGCACCGCATTCTTACCCGGGGGGGGATTTTTATGTATCCCTGGGATAAGCGCGAGCCCAAAAAGGCAGGCAAACTCCGTTTGATGTACGAAGCCAATCCGATGGCTTTTTTGGTAGAACAAGCTGGAGGGGCCGCCAGTAATGGATGGCAACCCATTCTTGAGATCAATCCAAAAAACCTGCATGAGCGTGTTAGTGTTATTTTGGGCTCTAAAAATGAAGTTGAACGAGTGACCCGCTACCACTTGGAAGACCTCAAGACTTGATGTCCTGTCTCTGGATGCTGCGATTGCGCGCAGCATGACGAGAGGGTTTGAGTATCACACATCGTAGATGCCCAGCGACTTGCCGATGAACAGGGAATTTTGCAAAAATCGGCGCTTTCTTCACTGATTCAGGAAGAGGTTTTTCAAGGCGCCCATCATTCCAAATTTTGAACCTGCTCCCTCAATTGCTCAATCAAGACTTTCATTTCCAGCGAAATGCTTGTCAATTCGATGGATGCCGCTTTGGAGCTTAGGGTGTTGGCTTCGCGCAAGAGTTCTTGAATGAGAAAATCAAGGCGTTTTCCGACTTCGCCACCTTGGTTCAAAAGGCGCGACATTTCACCAAGATGCGTGCGTAGCCGGGCCAATTCTTCAGCAATATCGACCCGAACCGCAAAAGTGGCTGCTTCATGAATCGCGCGCTCTTGTAAGGCTTCGGGCGCGATGCTTTGCACAGCATTACTCAGATCAAGAGCCTCACGCCAGCGCAGGAGAAATTTTTGTTGTTGACGATGAACAGCCACAGGAATGAGGGGCTCTGCTTGATCTGTCAATGTCCAGAGTCGTTGAATGCGCTCTTGTAAAACCTCAACGAGCCTGCCGCCCTCGCGGGCTCTGGAGTCAAGCAAGCCAAGGATGGCTTGCTTGACTGCTTCAATGACCAGGTCTTCGGCAGGGGGCGCAGACGCCCCGGATTTTAGCCACAGCAGCGCCTCGTGGACGGACAGGCCGCTGGCTTTGGGCAGCCAAGCCTGCACAGAGGATTCGAGCCTTGACAGGCGAATCAACTGGTCCATGGAGGGGGTGGGCCAGTCCGTGCTGAATTGAGAGCGTGAACTGAGGCGCACCTCGACCTTGCCCCGTTTCAGTGATTGGCTGAGCAGGTCTCGTAGCGTGGGCTCAAGACCACGCCATTCATCGGGGATCCGAAAAACCAAGTCTAAGAAGCGACTGTTGACTGAGCGTAGCTCAACGTACACAGCCTGGCAAGCGATGCTTCCGGTTTTAGCAGGGGCTGCTTCGAGAGATCTGCCCGACAAGTGCTCAGTTTGAGAGGGGAATGTGGTGCCGGCGTAGCCGGTCATGCTGTAGACTGCCATGCAAGTGTCGATCCAATAAATTCATTTATTATGTCAAAGCCAAAGCCAGCACCCTTGCCCCCAGGCACTGTGGTCGGCGGGTATCAGATTATCAAAAAGCTTGCCTCCGGGGGGTTTGGGGTGGTTTATTTGGCCGAAGACCCTGAACGGCGTTTGGTTGCTTTGAAAGAGTACCTGCCGTCTTCTTTGGCAGAACGTTCACCTGGCGAGCTCACCCCTCGCATCAAGCCCGAGAAATTACCCCTTTATCACCTTGGTTTGCGCAGTTTTTTTGAAGAGGGGCGCTCTTTGGCGCAAATTTCACATCCCAGTGTGGTGTCGGTATTGAATTTTTTACGAGAAAACGAAACAGTTTACATGGTCATGAATTATCTTCAGGGAGACACCCTTCAAGATTTTATTGTGACGGCGCGAGACCTTAAACAAGAAAAAGTGTTCAGAGAGTCATCGATACGGTCTTTGTTTGACGAAATTTTGCGCGGCCTACGGATTGTGCATCAACATAAAATGTTGCATCTTGACATCAAGCCAGCCAATATTTTTATCACGAACGACAACAAGGCTGTGTTACTTGATTTTGGCGCAGCACGCGAGGTTCTTAGCAAAGAAGGTAATTTTATTCGTCCCATGTACACCCCCGGTTTTGCTGCCCCCGAAATGTATCGCCGTGACGGCAGTCTGGGCCCCTGGACTGACATTTATGCCATTGGGGCTTGTATTTACGCCTGCATGCACGGTTATCCTCCGGGAGATGCCCCTCATCGTCTTGAAAAAGACCGTCTCGGCTTGAGCTTGTCGAGGCTGCGTAATATTTATTCAGATAATTTGATTGAGGTCACTGAATGGTGTATGTCGCTAGACCCTCTTTCACGACCTCAGAGTTTTTTTTCTTTACACAAAGAATTGGCTCGTTAAACTGAGCGTCG
>JBEIRS010000359.1:0-1239 GCA_040375795.1 Methylibium sp. | reverse complement strand
TGAAACTCATCAAAGCAGATGAGTTTGAATTTTTTTGATATCTGCCGGGCCAGCGCATACAGTGGGTTGACCATTCCCTGCAAATCAGCCAGTTCACGGTGCACTTCACGCATAAACTCATGAAAATGCAGCCTGGTTTTTTGAGTGATGGGGATGGCTTGAAAAAAACAGTCCATCAGGAAACTTTTTCCTCGGCCTACGCCACCATACATATAGACGCCACGCGGCATTTGGCGAGGGGGCCGGAACAGTTGGCTCAAAGGGTGATGTCGGCGTGCTTTGTATTTGGCCCATTCTGAGGCGCAGCGCTCAAGGGCAGCCACCGCGCAAAGCTGAGCAGGATCACTTTGGTAGCCACGATCTTGTAAGGTTTGTTGATAAAAATTTAAAACCGGGTGCATGACAGTCTAAGGCATCAACAATGGAGGGTAGGGAAAACAGGCGTCTGTCAGCCATATTTTGAAACAGATTTTTCAGCAGCTCTATTTTGAGTTGCCAGGCTTGGTTTATTCTCGTCAGTGATTGTGCGGGGGCCCCTTTGGGGGGTCTTCCTGGGTTTTGCGATGGTGCGGGTCAAGTTCCGGGGGGACCCTGGGGATGGGGACTTCACTTGGCATGGGCGCTTGGCCGTTGATGGCGGCTCGCATTTGGTAAACATAAGCCAGTACTTGTGCCACTGCACTGAATAATGCCACTGGAATTTCTCGGTCAAGCGCGGCATGGGCATACAAGGCCCGGGCCAGCACAGGCGCCTGCAGTACAGGTACCTTCGAGGTTTTTGCTACATCCCGGATGCGTAGAGCCAAAAGGTCTGCTCCCTTGGCCACCACTCGTGGTGCCCCCATGGATTTTTCATCATAATGCAAAGCCACGGCATAGTGGGTTGGGTTCATCACCACCAAATCCGCCTTTGGCACAGCGGCCAACATTCGGCGCCCGGCCATTTCGCGCATACGCGCTCGCACCTTGCTTTTAACCTCGGCACTGCCCTCGGTTTCTTTGTGTTCTTGCTTGACTTCTTGGAATGACATTTTCAGCTGTGAGGCATACAGATATTTTTGCAAAGGCACATCAATGAGTGCAAAAAGAAAAATCAGCAGCAGCAAGAGAAGCACTCCGCCCAAGATCAAGCCTGCCACATGGATGATGCCTGCATTGAGATCCATGCCCCAGCTACGATTAAACTCACTCATGCGGCTTTTGATGTAAAAAGCGGCGATGGTAGCCAAAAGAATAGCC
>JBEIRS010000156.1:0-4090 GCA_040375795.1 Methylibium sp. | reverse complement strand
GAGGGCTTGCAAGCCCATGCCCAGGCGGCTCTGTTACGGCTTCAACCCAAGGACTCCTCATGAATGAACTGTCTTCCCGAGTGAATCGCGTGATTCGCCCCGAAGTACAGGCCATGCAGGCTTATACAGTGCAGCCAAGCACGGGTTTCATCAAGCTTGATGCGATGGAAAACCCTTTTGTATTGCCAGAAACCTTGCAAGAAAAACTTGGTCATCGCTTAGGACGTGTGCCGCTGAACCGTTACCCTGGGTCGCGCACCGAAGATCTACGCACTGCTTTGGCCCATCAAGCGGGGCTGCCCAAAGAATTTGGCCTGATTTTGGGGAATGGCTCGGACGAGCTGATTACCCTGCTGAGTTTGGCTTGTGCTCGACCCGGGGCCAAGGTGCTGTCACCTGAGCCTTGTTTTGTGATGTATGACGTGTCTGCGCGTTTACAGGGGCTTGAATTTTTGGGTGTTCCCCTGACCCCAGAGTTTGACCTCGATGAACCCGCTTTGCTGGCTGCGATGGAGCAATATCAACCGAGTATCATTTATCTGGCCTGCCCAAACAACCCCACAGCCAACCTCTTTCATCTGCCAGCCATTCAGCGCATCATCGAGGCTGCTCCAGGCTTGGTGGTCCTCGACGAAGCCTACCAGCCCTTTGCTTCACGCCATCACCTCGGTTTGGCTCGTCAATATGACCACGTCTTGGTCATGCGAACCCTAAGCAAGTTTGGCCTTGCCGGGGCACGTGTGGGTTACCTGATGGGGCCGCAAGCCTGGATTGATCAAATTGACAAAGTTCGCCCCCCTTACAACATCAGCACCCTCAATGCCGAGGCTGCTTTGTTTGCACTGGAGCACGCTGACGAGTTTGCGCGTCAGGCCCAGATCATCTGCCAAGAGCGTACTCGGCTTGCAGCGGCCTTGCAAAGGCTGGGCTTGAAACATTACCCCAGCCAGGCGAATATGATTCTCGTGCGCATGCCCGATGCACTTGCGGCCTTTGTGGGTCTTCAATCTCGCGGGGTGCTGGTAAAAAATGTATCGCAGCAGCACCCTCTGCTGGCCAATTGTTTGCGCGTGACCGTCGGAACCCCCCACGAAAACGACTGTCTGATTTCCGCCTTGAAAGACCTGCTGTGACTGCCTCCTCTCGCCAAGCCGACATCAGCCGCCAAACGGCTGAAACCCAAATTCGTGTCTGCCTCAACCTCGATGGTTCAGGACAGTCCAGTCTTCAAACCGGTATTGGCTTTCTTGACCATATGCTTGACCAAATTGCGCGTCATGGCCTGATCGATCTCACTGTCAAGGCCTGCGGTGATTTGCACATTGATGGCCATCATACTGTGGAAGATATTGGCATCACACTCGGGCAAGCTGTGGCTGCGGCCGTCGGTGACAAGCGAGGTTTGCGGCGTTATGGGCATGCCTATGTGCCCTTGGACGAAGCCTTATCGAGGGTGGTCATTGATTTTTCAGGGCGACCTGGCCTGCATATGCAGGTGAATTTTACAGCGAGCGCGATTGGGCAACTCGACACTCAACTGGTTTATGAATTTTTTCAAGGCTTCGTGAACCACGCCGGGGTCACCTTGCATATTGACAACCTGCGTGGCCACAATGCCCATCATCAGTGCGAAACCATTTTCAAGGCCTTCGCCCGCGCCTTGCGTCATGCCTTGGAAATTGACCCTCGCGCTGCCAGCGTGATTCCATCCACCAAGGGGAGCCTTTGATCATGGCCCGTGTGGTTGCTGTAGTTGATTATGGTATGGGTAATCTGCGTTCAGTGTCGCAGGCGGTGCAGCATGCTGCCGAAGGTTCGGGCTTTCATGTGCTGGTCACGTCTTGCCCTGAAAAAGTCTGGTCGGCAGAGCGGGTGATACTTCCAGGGCAAGGCGCCATGCCCGACTGTATGCGCGAATTGCGTGATTCTGGCTTACTAGAACCAGTTCAAGAAGCGGCCCGTCACAAACCCTTGATGGGTGTGTGCGTCGGGATGCAAATGATGCTGGATCGCAGTGAGGAAGGCCCTTCTGAGGGCTTATCTTGGTTTGCGGGGCAGGTGCTGCGTTTTCAGTTAGGAAACCAACTTCAAGCTGACGGCAGCCGCTGCAAAGTACCTCAGATGGGCTGGAACCATGTCGAGCAGATTCGACCCCACCCGATGTGGCACGGGATCCCCGACAGCAGCTATTTTTATTTTGTACATAGTTTTTTTGCCCATTTGAGCGACGCCTGTCACAGTGTGGGTGAAACTGTGTATGGTCAGCGCTTTACCTGCGCATTGGCCCGCGATAATATCTTTGCCACACAATTCCATCCCGAAAAAAGTGCTCAACACGGGTTGGCCCTTTATCGTAACTTTCTTGACTGGACACCCTGACATTTTTGATCTTTTGACCATTCCACTCACATGACTTTTTCTACGTTCCGACCTTCGTGAACTTTTTCTTCAACCCCCTCTCCTCGCTTCAGTTCTACGGCCATGCTGCTGATTCCCGCCATTGACCTCAAAGACGGCAAATGTGTTCGCCTCAAACAAGGTGACATGAATGATTCCACAATTTTCAGTGAAAACCCCGCTGCCATAGCGCGACGATGGCTTGATGCCGGCGCCCGCCGTTTGCACTTGGTTGATTTAAATGGTGCCTTGGCTGGCAAACCCATCAACGAGGGCGCGATTCAAGCCATTATCCGAGAAGTGGGTGATGACATCCCCGTTCAATTGGGTGGTGGCATTCGTGATCTCGATACCATCGAACGCTATCTTGATGATGGCTTGAGTTTTGTCATCATCGGCACGGCCGCTGTTAAAAATCCTGGGTTTTTGCGCGATGCTTGTTCTGCCTTTGGTGGCCACATTTTGGTGGGCCTCGATGCCAAAGACGGCAAGGTGGCCACCGACGGCTGGAGCAAACTGACCGGACATGAGGTCATTGATCTGGCTAAAAAGTTCGAAGACTACGGGGTCGAGGGCATCATCTACACGGACATTGGCCGAGATGGAATGCTCTCCGGTATCAATTTAGAAGCCACCATCAAACTGGCTCAGTCACTGACGATTCCCGTGATTGCTTCAGGCGGCTTGAGTCATATGCGTGATATTGAAGACCTGTGCGCCGCTGAAGAACAAGGCATCCAGGGGGTTATTTGTGGTCGGGCCATTTACAATGGTGACCTTGATTTTGCTGCTGCGCAGGCTCGAGCCGATCAATTCGCCGAGGTCTGAAAAGTGGCCTTGCTCCGGGTGTTTTTTGCCATACAGGCTCCTCTTCGCCCTGAGCCCTCGACCTTTATTTCAAAATACCCACCCTTTTCGGGTTCAAAGGACTTTTTTTGCTAGCCAAACGCATCATTCCTTGTCTTGATGTCACAGGGGGCCGGGTCGTGAAGGGCGTCAATTTCATTGAACTGCGAGACGCCGGAGACCCGATCGAAATTGCTGCGCGCTACAACGATCAAGGGGCCGATGAACTGACCTTCCTTGATATTACCGCCACCAGTGATGCCCGTGACCTGATCCTGCCGATCATCGAAGCGGTGGCCTCTCAGGTTTTTATTCCCCTGACCGTTGGCGGAGGGGTGCGCACCGTTGAAGATGTTCGCCGCCTGCTGAATGCCGGGGCCGATAAAGTCAGCTTCAATTCTGCTGCGGTGGCTCAGCCTGACATCATTCGCCAAGCCTCGGCCAAATATGGTGCGCAATGTATTGTGGTGGCCATTGATGCCAAGCGTTGTGCCACCGGTGGCTGGGAAGTGTATACCCATGGAGGGCGTAAAAATACGGGCCTGGATGCGGTTCAATGGGCCTGCCAGATGGCGGAGCTTGGGGCAGGTGAAATTTTGCTCACCAGCATGGATCGTGACGGCACCAAAAGTGGTTTTGATTTGGCCTTGACCCGGGCCGTCAGCGATGCCGTCCCCGTGCCCGTGATTGCCTCCGGCGGTGTAGGCCATCTCGATCACTTGGCTGATGGCATTCAAAAAGGTGGTGCGGATGCTGTGCTGGCAGCCAGTATTTTTCATTATGGTGAGTACACGGTAGAGCAAGCCAAGTTACGCATGGCAGAGCGTGGCATTCCGGTGCGCCAATG
>JBEIRS010000104.1:0-5531 GCA_040375795.1 Methylibium sp. | reverse complement strand
GCCAACATCATCCGCACTGGGGGTTCGGTAAATAAAGGAATGCTGGAACGGTAGCTTTCAAAACGCTTAAGAGCCTCTGCTTCAGCCAGACTGCGTTGTGGGTGCAGCCCTAAAAAGAGGGTTTGCTTGATCGTTTTGCTCCTCGGCGATACCTCAAACTCCTCCTCAAGAGCCACCTTAAAGTGTTCTCCCTGAGAATGGACGAAGAAACGCTGTGTTTGACCATTTGGGGTTCGAATGGATCGATAAAAACATTCAGAAAACACCGGGTCACGTTTTTGTAAGATAGAAAAAACCTTCTCTAAGTACCTGGTTCCGTCCTCAAGATTTTCAAAAATGGGCAAAAACTGAATCTGCCAAGTTTGGGTAACTCCGTCCACAACGCTGTCTCGGATCAGTTTCAAAATAAAATCTTGCCCCTGCCCTTGCGTCACCCCAGATGAGGTTGACAATTTCTCTGCTTGAAGGGTCAAGTCAAAATTTTTTTCAAATTCTTTGTACTGTTTGATCTGTTGCTCAAACCAAGCTTTTGCTCCCATGGGCTCTATGGGACCATTGGCACGCTCTAGGGTCAGATCACTCGGCCAGGCCGAGGGCAAGGAAACTCCAGCCTCGTCAGGGGTGTATGGGCACAGTGTCAAATGGTAAACAGCGCCGTTTGCAGTGATGAGATGCACCTCCGTGCAAGCCAAAGCCAGATTGCTTTGATTCAGAGCGCACAGTATGGCTTGGTTGACCTTTTTCTCTGCGTCCTCGTATTTTTCAAAAACAGTTTCGCAGCGTGATCGCCAATAGCTCAGATGACCACTGATGGCTGCAGGCGCACGAATCTCGAAAAGGTCAGTTCCAATCAAAAAACCGTTGGGAGTGGCATGCAAATAAAACCGCCGCAGTCGCCCGCAAGGATCAATCAAAAGCCGAATTGGGGGAGCAGAAAACACCGGGTAATAAATGTCATATAACCCAGTCTGGCGACGAGCGCGCATCCAAAGCAGGCCGATAATGCTCCCGACCAAAAGAAGCAGCAAGGCCACAACAATCAGATGGAGAAACATGAAAAAAAGCAGTGGGGTTCAAAAACTCATGATGTTTTTTGGCAGTCATAAACTGAATCAACACCAGGGCCTGTTATCAATGATCCGGCACGTCAATTGAGCCCATTGAGTGCTCATCATCCTCGCAAAGCCAGGAAGAGTCAACGCGGGCCAAAGGCCCCCGGATGGCCATTTGTGTAGAAATGAGAATATTTTTAAACTTTACAAAGCCTGTCAAAAATTTTGTGTGTGAAACATCACATGACCAAAAGAAGGATGCATGCCAAGCAAGGCCAAGTTGAAAAACAAAACCATCGCGCAGAGATGAGCGGCGCTACCCAAGATTTTCCAGGCATGGCTTGACCAGTTTGTAATCAACCCCTCAATGAGAGGTCGAATGATGAGTACATGATGTGTCATGAGATGCTGTAAGGCACAGCCTATAATTGAAAGCCAATTGCGAAATCAACGTCCGTGGTCTCATGATGAAAAAAACGCTTACCACTTCTCTGTTTGCTGGCCTCAGTGGGCTGCTGATGGCTGCCAATCTATGCGCTCAAGAGATCAAAGCTGATCCCATAGCCGGCGAAAAAAAAGCAGCCATGTGTATTGGATGCCATGGAATTCCTGGTTATCAGTCCAGTTTTCCAGAAGTTCATAAAGTTCCGATGATTTCGGGCCAAGATGCAAAATACATCTCTGCGGCCCTGAAAGCTTATGCCACAGGGGGGCGTAAACATCCCACCATGCGGGCTATTGCTGGTTCCCTCACCCCCCAGGACATGGCTGATTTGTCTGCTTTTTATCAGCAGCAGCCTCAATTATCTTTACGCACAGAAGGAACGGTAGCTCAGGCCCCGACGGCTGAGGTGGCTGCCCTTTTACAAAAAGGGGGTTGTGCCAATTGTCATGGTCTTGATTACAGTAAGGCAGTGATTGAAGGAGCACCCAAGTTAGCTGGCCAGCATGCTGATTATCTCTATGTGGCACTCAAGTCTTACCAAATCACAGGCAGCCCATACATCGGTCGAAGCAATCCCATCATGGGCGGAATCGTCAAACAATTTACCCCCGCTGAATTGAAAAAAATGTCAGACTACCTCGCTTCTTTGAAGGGTGATCTTCGTGTGGTGTCTCAACCTCGATTCCGTTAAGTATCAAGGAAGCCTGTCGAGCTTGGAAATCAGCGACCGCAAATAAAACCTTGTCTCCATGAGCTTTTTCGCCATTTTGATTTCACTCTTGATCGAGCAAATCAAACCCTTGTCCCGGGCTTATCCGATTGATGAGATGATCTCCCGCTGGATAAATTGGGTGGGGCGCAATTTCAATGCCGGCCGTGACCACCATGTTTGGCTTGTTTGGCTGATCACGGTGCTTGTTCCGGCGATATTCGTCGCCATGGTCTCCATGAGCTTGTCTGACAGCCATGCGTTACTGACCCTGCTGTGGGATGTCATCATCCTCTACTTGACACTCGGTTTTCGCCAGTTCAGCCATTTTTTTACGAATATTCGTGATTCGCTTGAGCGTGGTGATGATTTTTCAGCGCGCCGTTATTTAAGCCAGTGGCGGCATCTTGACGCCAGTGACCTCCCCCGCAATGAACTTCTACGCCATGCCATCGAGCACTCTTTGCTCTCGGCTCACCGCCATGTGTTTGGAGTGTTTTTTGCCTTTGTACTGCTGTTCGGCCTTGGCCTAGGGCCTGCCGGGGCGGTGCTCTATCGATTGGCTGAATTCAGCAGTCGGCACTGGTCTTTCAAAGCCAAGTCTGCGATTGATCCCACGCTTGATCACATCAAAAATTTGTCTCAGAAACTTTTTGGCTTGATCGATTATCTTCCGGTGAGATTGACTGCCTGTGGTTTTGCGATGGTCGGAAATTTTGAAGAGGCTATCAACCATTGGCGTCGAGATGCCATCCTCTGGAGGGATTTAAACGAGGGCATCTTACTGGCTGCAGCATCTGGGGCCATTGGGGTTCGTCTGGGGGGCTCAGCCCCTGAAAACCAGAATATGTCAGGGGCCTTGAGTGGCATCAGCCCAGGAATCGAGGAGGCCGAAGGTGCAACCACAGGTGCAGTGCCGGTGATGGGTCATTTACGCAGTGTAGTGGGCTTGGTGTGGCGATCCGTGGTTCTCTGGATGCTTCTTCTGGCCTTGATTTCGGTGGCGAATTTACTTGGCTAAAGCCGCCTGATGGCAATGCACGGATTGGCAATGCCGCGCCCGTGGCACCAGGCCGCTCGAATGCAGCAAGACTGATGAATCAAGACACTAATTTTCTTGTGAGGCTATTTTGCCACCTCTTATAGGAGTTTTTGATTCTGGCGTGGGGGGGCTTTCTGTGTTACGGGCTTTGTGTCTACGAATGCCACAAGCTCATTTTGTTTACCTTGCCGACTCAGCTCACGCCCCCTACGGTGAACGATCTGATGATTATGTTCTTGATCGGTCCTCCCGCATCACCCGCTACTTACTTCAGCATGAGGGTTGTCAAGGGGTGGTGGTGGCTTGTAATACGGCTACCGCTGTCGCGGTTCAGCAGCTCCGGTCAGAATGGCCGAGTATCTCAGTGGTTGGGGTTGAACCTGGGGTGAAGCCTGCGGTGGCGACATCTCGTAATCATCGCATCGGAGTGATGGCAACCACGGCTACGCTTCGCCATCCTCGGTTTCAACACTTGATTCAATCGTATGCGGCATCAGCCATGGTGATTGCCCAACCATGCCCTGGTCTGGCCCTTGCCATTGAGCAGGGTGATCTTCACTCGCCGGAGTTGCAGTCTTTACTGGATCAATTTTGTGGGCAACTCCGAGACAAGCAGGCTGATACCGTTGTCTTGGGTTGCACCCATTATGCTTTTGTGTATGAGCAAATTGCTCAACGCCTTGGGCCTGAGGTTCGCCTGATTGACACCGCCGAAGCCGTGGCCCGACAAGCTGCACGGCTATGGAGTACAGAGACAACCTCGCTGACCTCGGCAAAAACCCTCCATCGACCAGCTTCGAACCTTAAGCTGCAAACCAGCGGCCCCATCGAACCTCTTGAACACATTGCACATCATTGGCTGAACTTGAGGCTGAGCGTACAACACGTCAACATCTAAAAATACCGCCTACCTATGGTAGCCTGCACAGAGTGCCATAAAATGAAACTGAAAAATTCAGTCGGGTGCAGCCTCAAGGATCTGCATTTCCATTCAATCCTTGCCTAAGGAACCTCCTTAAAACCGTGATGCGTATCCTCGGCATTGACCCTGGCCTTAGAACCACTGGTTTTGGCGTCCTTGACGCGGAGGGGCCACAATTGGTTTATGTTGCAAGTGGCACCATTCAAACAGCTTCCGTTCCTGCGGGCCAACTGCCCTTACGTTTGAAGATCATTTTCGAAGGTGTGACCGAGGTTATCTCCCGTTATCAACCTCACTGTGCAGCCACAGAAATTGTTTTTGTAAATGTCAACCCGCAATCCACCTTGTTGCTTGGTCAAGCCCGAGGTTCGGCCTTGACCGCATTGGTGATGGGAAATTTAGAAGTCAGTGAATACACCGCTTTGCAAATGAAAAAAGCAGTGGTGGGCTACGGACGAGCTGCCAAGGATCAAGTGCGCCAGATGGTACAGCGGCTTTTGGGTCTTCCAGGTTTACCCGGCCCTGATGCAGCCGATGCCCTGGGTTTGGCAATTTGCCATGCCCATGCCGCACGGCCATTGAGCGCTTTGGCTGGGCAATTAGCGCGGAAAACTCATGCCCAATATCGTCAGGGCCGCCTTTATTGATTCGGGCTTCAGAAAGAATAAAAGAACTGCAATTGCATCGAGGGGCCGAGGCGAATCTCGCGCAGAGTATCTTCAATGGTGGCCAATTGATAGTAGGGCCTGGCCAAGTGAGGGAGTTTGATGGCAAGACCCAAATCAGCTTGAAGTCTCCATTGAGAAGAACTCCATGCAGGTACTGTGTAGCCCAGACCCACAAAAGCCGTGGTTTGCGTGTCAAAATGAGGCTGCACCATGGCGTTCAAGGGAGGCAGATGGGTGTGGTTGGCGGTATGACTGAATGTTTGGCTTGGGCTGAGGAAAAATCTTGCCCCCTGGCGAAGGTCTCCGCTAAAACGAATGCCTTCAGGCATTGATTGGCTCAAAGAGGCCAGGGGAAATTGAGCCACCAATCGATACCCTGGGCCCGATTCAATCGGCTTAATCAAAGTGCTTGCCACGAGTTTCAAGCTGCCTCGAAAATTTTCACCTCCAATCAGATTCAACCCCTCTTGTGCATAGGCTGGCAAGCCAAAAACCAACCCAACTCCGCCAATGATGCGTGAAACCCAGCCCATGGCTTGCCCCCTTTAGTCAAAGTTGAAGTGACTTTTCAGCACCCAATGGCGGACCATGCGCTGCGTGCAAGGGATCATCCGCATTGAACTGAAAAAATGTAGCAATGGCTTGATGTTGCAGTCAACAAGGCAACTTGGTCAATAGAAAAAAACACCCATG
>JBEIRS010000261.1:0-2503 GCA_040375795.1 Methylibium sp. | reverse complement strand
GAGCTTCAAGATCGCTTGATTGATCGCCAATCTCCCTTGCCGCTGCTGTTTATTACGGGCCATGGTGATGTTCCGATGGCTGTCACCAGCATGAAAAAAGGCGCCGTCGATTTCATTGAAAAGCCTTTCAAAGAAGAAGACTTGTTGCCACTCGTCGATCGTATGCTGAATAAAGCCGATGCTGATTTTTTACATTTCCAGCAAGCATCATCGCGTGATAATCTTCTCAAACGCTTGACCAACCGAGAAAATCAGGTTCTTCGTTGCATTGTGGCGGGGCGCCTGAATAAACAAATTGCTGATGACCTCAGTATCAGCATCAAAACTGTAGAGGCTCATCGCGCCAACATCATGGAAAAACTCGAAGCAAACACAGTGGCTGATTTGCTCAAAATTGCCCTGGGGGCATCTTCCAAACCCTGAGCCTTTTTTTGATTATGACGATTGCTCAATGTATTGATGGCCATGCCTTGTCTCAGCGCATTCGCGCCGATGTTGCGCGCCGTGCCGCTGCACTCACAGCCCTTGGACGGCAGCCTGGACTGGCCGTTATTTTGCTTGGTGAGGACCCGGCTAGCCAAGTTTATGTTCGTAATAAAATCAAAGCCTGCAAAGACAATGGCTTTTATTCTGTCTTTGAAAAATACTCTGCCGATGTCACTGAGGCCGCTCTGTTGGCTCGCATTACCGCACTCAACACCGACCCTCGCATTCATGGCATTTTGGTTCAAATGCCTCTGCCTCAACATATCAACCCGCATCGGGTCATTCAATCCATTGCCACGCACAAAGATGTTGACGGTTACTCCACTCTCAGCGCCGGAGAGCTTCTTAGCGGTTTGCCAGGGTTTCGGCCCTGCACCCCTTATGGCTGCATGAAGCTCATTGAAAGCACAGGTTTTGATTTACGCGGTAAACATGCGGTGGTCATCGGACGCAGCAACACCGTCGGTAAACCCATGGCACTGTTGTTATTACAAGCCCAAGCCACGGTCACCATTTGCCACCGTGGCACACCTGATTTGGGTGTTCACACCCGACAGGCCGACGTGGTTGTGGCTGCTGTTGGTCAGCGCAATATCTTGCGCGCTGAGATGGTCAAACCAGGGGCCCTGGTGATTGATGTTGGTATCAATCGTGACGATGAAGGCAAGCTCTGTGGTGATGTCGACTACGCTGGAGTTTCGCAAGTCGCTTCAGCCATAACCCCAGTTCCTGGTGGCGTAGGCCCCATGACCATCACCATGTTGTTGGTCAATACCCTCGATGCTGCAGAAAAATCGGCGTCATGATCTTGAGATCATTGACAGAATAAAAGTTATTATTTAAATATCTTTTCGATTTCGACAAGGGCCCTGCAGATATCAATGTTTGCCGCTCGCAAGGCGTTGCTTTCGATAAAATCTCGGCGGGGCTCGACCTCATCACCCATAAGCATCGTGAAGACCCGGTCGGCTTCAATGGCATCTTCGATTTGAACGCGCAATAATCGACGAACTTGAGGGTCCATGGTGGTTTCCCACAGTTGCTCAGGGTTCATTTCGCCCAGGCCTTTATAACGTTGGCGCCCGACAGAATTTTCAGCTTGTTGAAGCAACCAAGCCATGGCTTGCCGAAAATCAGTGACGCGAGCTTCTTTTTGCTTGTCGCCTTCACCACGCCGAACCACTGCTTCAGGGCCGACCAGGCCTTTGAAAGTTTTTCCGGCTGTACTGAGGGACTCATAATCAGCACCATGAATAAAATCAGCCGTCATGATGCTGCTTTTGAGGTTGCCGTGGTGCACGCGGCTGATGCGCAAAATATGCTTGTCAGAACGAGTATCAAATTCAGCAAAGACTTGCGCTTCATGCAGCGCCCGCTGTAATTCACGCGCTGAGGTTTCAGCGCTTTCCAATGTATCGAGGTTGAGTGTCAGGCCATTGGCAATGGCACGCAAAGCTTCTGCATCCATCCAGTGGCTCAGCCGTGACACTACATGCTGGACTGTCACGTATTGTCGGGCCAGGACTTCAAGGGCCTCTCCTTGAAGCACTGCCGAGCCAGCAATACCAAGATCAAGCTGGGCGTCTTTCAGGGCCACTTTGAGCAAGTAAGAATCCAGCTCATGGTCATCCTTGAGGTACTGCTCTTCCTTGCCAAACTTGACCTTGTAAAGTGGGGGCTGAGCAATGTAAATATGCCCACGCTCGACGATTTCAGGCATTTGACGGTAAAAGAAAGTCAGTAGCAGGGTTCGAATATGAGCGCCATCGACATCGGCATCGGTCATGATGATGATACGGTGATAGCGTAGCTTGTCAGGATTAAATTCTTCCTTGCCAATGCTGGTCCCAAGCGCAGTGATCAGGGTCAAAATTTCATTGCTGCTTAGCAAGCGCTCAAAACGGGCACGCTCGACATTCAAAATTTTACCGCGCAAAGGCAAAATGGCCTGAAACTTCCGGTCTCGGCCCTGTTTGGCAGAACCACCCGCAGAATCCCCTTCGACGATATAAATTTC
>JBEIRS010000084.1:0-6183 GCA_040375795.1 Methylibium sp. | reverse complement strand
GGTGCGGGGGTGGGTTCAAAACCAAGCACCTTTTCGAACCAGCGATTACGGCCGGCCCGGTAATAACGAGGACGCGCAAAGCGCCGTCCTCAATCCTGGCGATGATTCGCCAATCTCCAACGCGGTACTTCCAGAAGGCTCCCAGCTTAGACCCTTTGAGGGCTTCGCCAATGCTACGCGGGTCATCAAGCTGGGCGACACGGTCATGCAAAAAAGCAAGGATGCGGCGGGCTGTCTGCGAGTCGCTCTCACGCTAGAGCCTGTCATGAATGAATCAATTCATGGCTTGAAAGTTCAAGCCACGTCACGACGTCAAGAATCAAATAGTAACGCGGCCACGACTGAGCGGTCTTCTGCCAGTAAAACGTTATAGGTTCTACAGGCGGCAGGGGTGTCCATGCACTCAACACCAATATTTTGAGCCATCAGTGATTTTAACAATGAGGGAGGGGCAAATTTCATTCGGGCCCCACTTCCAAAAAGAACCAGCTTGGGTTGCAGAGGAAGTAAGGCATTAAAATGGGCTTCGGTCAGTGCCTCAAAATGACTGACGTTCCAGGGTTGTACCCCGTGTGACCATGAAACCACCACGCTCTCGGTAAATAATTGACCGTGAACCACCACTCCTTCGCTGGAGTGCCTGGAAATGGCATAAGAGCCATCCATTTTATGAGTTTGAAATTTCAATGGGGTGGCTCTTTAAAGAAATAAATCGATGACAAAAGAAAGTTTTCAAAGGCGTGTTCCCGATGGACGCCCCCTGGGGTTGGAGGCTTTGGGTGGCAAGTCCTGTTAAATTCTAGCAGCCTGCCCGAGCCTGCGATGACTCGTTTTGTCGGGCCTTTTTAAGAATTCAGGTGCTCCCCCCGAGCCCCTCAGGAGATTGTTGTGAAACCTATTGTGAAATCGGACAAATTGTTTGGTGTTTGCTACGACATTCGAGGCCCCGTTCTGGAGAAGGCTCGCCAGATGGAAGATGAGGGCCATAAAATTATCAAACTCAATATCGGCAACCTGGCTGTGTTTGGTCTCGAGCCCCCTGATGAAATTGTGCAAGACATGATGCGCAATTTGCCTCAGGCGGCTGGTTACACTGACAGCAAGGGCCTGTTTGCCCCGCGTAAAGCGGTGGTGCACTACTGCCAGGAAAAAAACATTGAAGGCGTGACCGTCGATGACGTCTACCTCGGCAATGGCGCTTCTGAACTGATTGTCATGGCTCTCAATGCCTTGCTCAATCATGGCGATGAAATTTTGCTGCCCGCCCCAGATTACCCGCTTTACACCGCTGCAGTATCGCTTTCTGGGGGCACCCCAGTGCATTACCTGTGTGATGAATCAGCTGATTGGTTCCCCGACATTGAAGACCTTCGACAAAAAATAACGCCGCGCACCAAGGGGATCGTGGTGATCAATCCAAACAACCCCACGGGGGCCTTGTATCCAATATCGATTTTGGAGCAAATTATTGAGCTGGCCCGCCAACATGAATTGATTTTATTCGCCGATGAAATTTACGACAAAACCCTCTTTGATGGGGTCACTCACACAAGTTTGGCCGCCTTGGCTCCTGATGTTCTTTGTGTGACCTTCAATGGCTTGAGTAAAAATTATCGATCTTGCGGTTATCGGGCGGGGTGGATGGTTATCTCAGGCCCCAAAGGGGCTGCGAAGGACTACATTGAGGGCCTGAATATGCTGGCCTCAATGAGGTTGTGTGCCAACACTCCCGGCCAATTGGCGATCCAAACCGCTTTGGGGGGTTATCAGAGTATCAAAGACTTGGTGGCGCCTGGAGGGAGATTGTGTCGGCAGCGAGATCTTGCATATCAATTATTGTCTGACATTCCAGGGGTTGATGTGGTTAAACCCAAGGCAGCGCTGTATATGTTTCCGCGCCTTGACCCCAAGGTCTACCCGATCAGTGATGATCAGCAATTTGCTTATGAATTATTGGCCGAAGAAAAAGTCTTGATTGTTCAAGGAACGGGCTTTAACTGGATACGTCCAGATCATTTTCGCTTGGTTTTTTTGCCCAATTCTGATGACCTCACTGAAGCCATCGGGCGGATTGCCCGCTTTTTGGAACGGTATCGCCAGCGGCATGCCTAAGAGCTTGGTTTTTGTACGCTGAGATATTTATTTTAAAGCCCTCCGGGGCCATCACATTTTTAAACTTATGAAACCAATCAAAGTGGGCCTGATGGGCCTAGGCACGGTGGGTGCGGGTGTGTTCAACGTTTTGCGACGCAATCAAGAAGAAATTCGGCGTCGTGCCGGGCGTGGGATTGACGTGGTGGCTGTGTCACGTCGCCAATGGGCTTTGGCTCAAGAGATGGTCGGGCCTGATGTGAAGGTAGAAGCTGACCCGCATGCCATCATCTCTAACCCCGAAATCGATATTGTGGTTGAATTGATCGGTGGTGACAAATTGGCACGCACGCTTGTCTTAGCGGCAATTGCCGCCGGCAAACATGTGGTGACGGCCAATAAGGCCTTGTTGGCCATCCATGGCACCGAAATTTTCGCGGCTGCCCGTGATCAAGGTGTCACGGTGGCGTTTGAGGCGGCTGTGGCGGGGGGGATCCCGATCATCAAGTCTTTGCGTGAGGGCCTCACTGCCAACCGCATCGAATGGGTTGCTGGCATCATCAATGGCACGACGAATTTTATTCTCTCTGAAATGCGTGCCAAGGGTCTTGGGTTTGATGCCGTGCTTCAAGAAGCAAAGCGCCTTGGGTATGCTGAGGCCGACCCCAGTTTTGACATTGAGGGCATTGATGCGGCCCACAAACTGACACTCATGAGCGCCATTGCATTTGGAGTCCCTGTGCAATTTGACCGTGCCTACATTGAAGGGATTGCCGCATTGCAGGCCGCCGACATTCGTTATGCTGAGCAACTGGGCTACCGCATCAAGCTGCTCGGGGTCACCCGTCGTCGCGCACAAGGGATTGAGCTGCGGGTACACCCCACGTTGGTGCCCAGCAAACGGCTGATTGCCAATGTGGAAGGGGCCATGAATGCGGTGATGGTTCAGGCCGATGCGGTCGGAACCACTTTGTATTATGGCAAGGGTGCCGGGGCTGAACCCACGGCATCGGCAGTCATTGCCGATTTGGTCGATGTCACTCGATTGCACACCGCTGACCCCGATCATCGAGTACCCCATCTGGCATTTCAGCCCAATGCCCTGGCAAATACGCCAATTTTGGGCATTGACGAAGTGATCACTGCGTTTTACTTGCGTTTGCAAGTGGTGGATCAACCTGGCGTGCTGGCACGCATTACTGGCATTCTTGCTGAATACAACATTTCAATTGATGCTTTGTTACAACGTGAGTCGGCGGAGGGCGAGGCCCAAACCGATGTCATTATTTTGACTCACAACACGCCAGAACGCGAGATGAATCAAGCCATCCATAGTATGCAGGCGCTGCCGACCGTACTTGCTCCGATTGTTCGTATCCGCAAAGAAGAGCTCAACTGACGCCATGAAATACCTCAGCACTCGCGCTTTGAGCGCAGACCAGCCTGTACGGGGGTTTTCAGAGATTCTCCTCGAGGGCTTGGCTCCCGATGGAGGGCTTTATTTGCCCACACACTATCCCAAAGTGGATTGCTCGACACTGAAACGCTGGAGGAGTCTGGCCTACCCTGAGCTGGCTTTTGAGATTCTTTCGCTTTACATTGATGATATTCCCGCCACTGACTTGCATCGGCTGACACAAGCCGCCTACACCCAAGCCGTGTTTGGAACGCCCGAAATCACGCCCCTCAAGCCTTTGGGCGGCGGGCTTTTTCTGGAAGCATTGTCAAACGGGCCCACCTTGGCTTTCAAGGACATGGCGATGCAATTGTTAGGCCATTTGTTTGAGTATGAACTTGGCCGTCGGGGTGAAACCCTCCATATTCTGGGGGCGACATCGGGAGACACTGGCAGCGCGGCAGAATATGCCATGCGGGGTAAAAAAGGCATTTCAGTTTTCATGCTCAGCCCTTATGGCCGCATGAGCCCTTTTCAGCAAGCTCAGATGTTCAGCCTGCAAGACCCAAATATCCACAATATTGCGGTTCAGGGCGTGTTTGATGATTGCCAAGACATTGTCAAGGCAGTTTCGGCCGATCTGCCCTTTAAGCGCAAGTATCGCATCGGTACGGTCAATTCCATCAATTGGGCACGTTTGTTGGCTCAGGTGGTTTACTACTTTGCAGGTTATTTCCAGGCCACTCAAACAGAGGACGAGCAAGTCAGCTTCACCGTGCCATCGGGTAATTTCGGGAATATTTGTGCAGGCCATGTGGCTCGCATGATGGGCCTGCCCATTCATCGCCTGGTATTGGCCACCAATGAAAACAAGGTGCTTGACGAATTTTTCCGTACAGGCACCTACCGGGTGCGCACCAGCACGGAAACTTTTGAAACCTCCAGCCCGTCCATGGATATTTCGAAGGCCTCGAATTTTGAGCGTTTTGTGTTTGACCTACTGGACCGAGATGGCGCAAAGGTGGCTCGCTTGTTTGGGCCGGAGCTGTCTGGCCAAGGGGCCTTTACCTTGCCACCAGCCTACATGGAGCAGGCTCGTGGTTTTGGGTTTTATTCAGGCCATAGCACACACGCCAACCGCCTTGACATGATTCGCAAAGTTTGGCAAGAGCAGGGTCTGATGATGGACCCCCACACTGCTGATGGGCTCAAAGTAGCCGCCGAATACCGTGACCCTGGTATCTCAATGATCGTGCTGGAAACGGCTTTGCCTGCCAAGTTCGAGCACACCCTCTTTGAAGCCATAGGGCACCCTGTCCCTCGCCCCGCGGGAATGGACGGCATTGAGAATTTGCCCAAGCGTTTTAAGATCATGCCAGTTGATACTGAACAGGTTAAAGCTTACATCGAAGCACATGTCAGGCAAGACTGATCCAACGAGACGCGAGGGCCCGGCATTGGTCGGCAGGAATTGACACTCAAAGTGTATGGCTGCGATCTCCTCTGGAAAAGCCGATGGGAGCGTTGATCAAGTTTGCGTGACAATTTTTGGCAAAGCCTAAAACCTTGAACAATTCACCCATTTCATGCTCGGTGATTAATTTTTGAGCCAAAACCAATTGGCGAAGATCAGAGGGATTGAGATGCTCAAGGAAGCCACAATTGAGTAAAAAATGAGCCTGCGAGGTATAACCTAGGATATCCATCCCGGCATCTTGAGCCGCAAGGGCAATACGGGTGAAATTGACATGGCTTGTGATGTCTTTTTCGCCCACATCCAGCAAAGGATTGGTATCTGCTTGATGAGCCCGGTGGCACATCAAGGTGCCACCTTGGCGCTGCGGGTGGTAATACTCAGCCTCAGGGAAGCCGTAATCAATCACAAAGACAGCACCACAGCGCAAACGTTGCGATAGACTGGTGATGAAGGCGTGCGCATGAGGGTGGATTTCAGTGACCGTGCCCGGCATGGTCTCTACAGTCAGCGGAGGGCGAAGTGATGTCGGCGCATCTGCCCAAGCCCAGGCGCCCTGATGCCACACAACACCACGCTCAGACCAAACTTGGCCATCAAATCTGAGCAACTGAACCGGCATGGCATCCAGAACCTCATTGGCAACAACCACGCCATGAATCACCTCAGGCCACGTATCAAGCCAGCGCACTTTGTTGGCCCATCGAGCCAGGGCAGCTTGCTGGCGTTGCTTCAAAGAGGCTGACAACTCAATGATGGTATAGCCATCGACCATGTCCCCCAAGGCATCCAAAAGCTGCTGCGCCAAGGCCCCCGAGCCCGCACCAAATTCAATAATTTCAGAACTGGCGCATGCTTGTAGCGCCTGCTGGACTTGAACGGATAGGGTTTTTCCAAAGATTGGGGATAATTCAGGCGCTGTGACAAAATCACTGCCTGAGTTCGGAAGGTGCCCAAATTTTAGAGAATCACGCGCATAGTAGCCCAGGCCAGGGGCATAGAGCGCGAGGCTCATGAATTGGTCAAATGGCAACCAGCCGCCTTGTTCTTGAAGGCTTTGATGCAAGAGAGCATGCAGCGAGGCCGATATACTGGGGGGGTGTGAAGCGTGCATGGCTGATATTGTAAAACGCGCCAGCAGCGTCTCGATCGCGGCAAGGATGGTGTCCAGCGCCATCGGGCCGGGGCGGCGGGGGATCGCGTCGTCCGCGATCAGGTTGCC
>JBEIRS010000238.1:0-2718 GCA_040375795.1 Methylibium sp. | reverse complement strand
TTGTGGGCGCCGGGAGAGGTCAATCGTAGTTGGGCGCGCCAGTACCTATCCACGCAAAAACAGACCGTACCCAGCGCCATGAAAACCATCAGGAACGACCTCATGAGCGACTTCCTTCTGCTTTTTTGAGTTGACTCAACAGCAATTTGGACATTGCAAAAACAACAAAAGTGATCAAAAATAAGACCAAAGCCAAATAAAGCAAGGCGGCTTGGTGCAAGCCCATGGCTTCGCCAAATTCATTGGCCAATGTTGATGTGATACTGCTGGCCGCCTGAAATAAAGACACACTGTCAAGCTGGTTAGAGTTGCCAATAATAAAGGTGACCGCCATGGTCTCACCAATGGCCCTTCCCAGCCCGAGCATAATGCCTCCAATCACGCCGGTTTTTGTAAAGGGCAGCACGATTTTGAAAACCACCTCCCAAGTGGTCGAGCCTAAAGCATAGGCCGACTCTTTGAGCATCGGCGGGGTGACTTCAAACACATCACGCATCACCGAAGCAATAAAGGGAATGATCATGATGGCCAGAATGATTCCTGCGGGGAGCAACCCCAGACCAACGGGGGGGCCGGCCACCAAAGCCTTGAAAAATGGAACATCCGCCAAAGTGTGCTGCAAGGGCTGTTGCACATAAGTGGCCAACACAGGGCTAAATACCAGCAAACCCCACATGCCATAAACAATTGACGGAACGGCCGCAAGCAACTCCACAGCAACCCCCAAAGGCCGACGCAACCAGCGGGGTGACAGCTCGGTAAGAAACAAGGCAATCCCGAAGCTGACAGGCACCGCAATGAGCAAAGCAATCAGTGAGGTGATGATCGTGCCGCCAATCATGACCAAACCACCGAAGCTTTCATTGACCGGATCCCAGTCATGACGCCACAGAAAGCTCAAACCATATTCCTTGATGGCCGGCCAGGCACCAAGCACCAACGAACTCAAGATCGCCAACAGCAAGGCAATCGTCAAAATTGCGGCAGTGTGGGCTAAAAAAGAAAAAGCCCCATCCAGGTAAGAAGATGATCGGCGAACGGGTGTCGTAGATAAAGATGCCGATGAGAGGGCGGCAGCTTTATCAGGGCAAGCAGGTAAAATAGAAGGCACGGCTTATCCTATCGGCAAAAAGCAGCAGAATTCATCAAGTCTCTGCTGCTGTTGGCAACACAAGTAAAAAATCAATTTTACCCGTGCTTGATTCACCTCAAAGGCACCGGCTTGGACGCAGTATCTCTCAGTTGCCCCCATTCTTTACGAACCAAGGCTTTCACGGCCTCTGGCAGAACCACATATTCCAGATCAGTGGCCATTTGGTCTCCAGAGGTATAGGCCCAGTCAAAAAATTTTAAAACCTGTGTGGCTTGCATAGGCTTGTCTTGAACCTTATGCATCATAATGAACGTGGCACCGGAAAGGGGCCAAGTGTCTTTACCTGCTTGGTCTGTCAAGACCTGATAAAAAGTTTTTGACCAGTCAGCCCCTGCGGCTGCCGCCTTAAAATTTAAATCGTCTGGAGCTACAAAATGGCCGTCTTTATTTTGAAGCAAGGTATAGGTCATTTTGTTTTGTTTGACATAGGCATATTCAACATAGCCAATTGAATTGGGCAGGCGCTTGACATAAGCCGCCACTCCCTCATTCCCCTTGCCACCCGCACCTGTTGGCCACTTGACCGCCGTGCCTTCACCGACTCTGCTTTTCCATTCTGGATTCACCTTGGACAGGTAGTTGGTAAAAATGAAACTGGTTCCTGAACCATCCGCACGGCTCACCACCTGAATGTCTGCTGCGGGTAAATTGACCCCGGGGTTGAGGGCTAAAATTGCAGGATCATTCCACTTGAGCAGCTTGCCCAGGTAAATGTCACCCAAGACTTTCCCTGTTAACTTGATTTGACCCGGCTGGATACCTGCAATATTAACCACGGGCACAACGCCACCAATCACGGTCGGGAATTGAATGAGACCATCTTTATTGAGATCTTGATCGGTCAAAGGCATATCAGAGGCACCGAAGTCTACGGTTTTGCCCCGAATTTGCCTCAAGCCCGCCCCAGAACCTACCGATTGATAGTTGATACGCACGCCAGTCGCCTTGTGATAGGCATCGGCCCATTTTGCATACAAAGGCGCCGGAAAGGTAGCCCCTGCTCCAGTGGCTTCTTGTGCCATGGCAGGCAAGGAAAAACCTGCCATCGAAATGGCAGCAAACGAAACGCTGAGTGTTTTGAACTTGGTCAACATACTTTTAATCCACCTTTATCTTCTTTGCCTCTGATGGTTCGCACTTTAAAAGTCATTCATGACAATCATGTGACATGATTGTTTGATTTTCTGAGGTCAAGTCGTGCCTTGATGATGCCTTGGGCACTCCAACTAAGCGCTGCATGACGCATGCTTTGGGCCGATGCAGATTGATGACCGCAGCCACCCACCGTTCATTGTCAGAGCAATAGACCCTGATGCTCAAGGCTTGGAAAATTGTATACAATCACACAAGTAACACCCCAACCTGTACCCAGGAATGCGTGGCTGCTCAAATGCAGCAAAACTGATGCAACGAGAAATCAAGACTTTTTGGGGTCTTTCCTCTTCACATTCTTCAATGGCTGTGTGTAAAGTAAAAGATTAATTTGGCCCCCAATAAAAACACTTTAACAGGCCTCTGAAATACTTCGGCGACATACTATATGTAGTATTCATTGCGCCAAATAC
>JBEIRS010000363.1:0-1199 GCA_040375795.1 Methylibium sp. | reverse complement strand
GGATATGTGACGCTGGAGTTCAGTAACACCACACCCTTGCCTGCCAAAATTTATGCCGGTGAAGGCTGTGCACAAGTGCTTTTTTTTGAAAGTGATGAGGTTTGCGATACCAGCTATAAAGACCGCAAGGGGAAATACCAGGGCCAACGTGGGGTGACGTTGCCCAAAACTTGAGTCGATTCTTGCTGGTTCAGCCCACGGCCGCCCAACCCAGGGCTTGGCTGCGGGTAAAAACTGCGCGTTCTTGGCCCAGTGCGGCGATCACGGCGTGGCTACGGGCCCTGGCGTTTGGCCTCGTCAAGGGCTTGATCTGCTCGCTTGAGGGCCTCAGTCAATGGCTCATCCGAGTGCCACTGAACCACGCCAAAGCTCAAGCTGAGTTTCACCAGCCCTGGTGGTTTTTGACGACGCTCCAGGTTGGAAACGATGCGCGCAGCGACAATCAGGGCGTTATCTACGGTGGTGTCTGGAAGGAGTACGGCAAATTCATCTCTACCCAATCTTCCAGCAATGTCTAATTCGCGCAGGGTATTTTGCATGCAAACCCCAACCTGCCTGAGGGCATCCTCTCCTGCCACATAACCCAGGGTGTCGTTGATTTTTTTGAAATTATCAAGGTCAAAAATCATCAAGGCCGGTGGCGTATCGCGTTGAACGCTGAGGGTTTGAGCACAAAGTTCATGAAACCTTCGACGATTTGGCACGTTGGTGAGGGTGTCCAGATCAGCCAAATCATGCAGTCGCCGTTTTGTGTAGCGTAATCGAAGTTCAGTGCGTTCGTGCGTGAGGTGCAGGCAAGCGTAAATCATGGACGTGGCCATGAGGGTGGCATAAAAAAATGCCCCACAGAGTACAGTGTGGGTTGATGAATCTGAAAAAGGAAATCAGCAATGGGCAGGCTTTGCACAAGGCAGCCCACCAGCAGGGTGAAGGCCAAAAGCTGCAACACTGAATTTCTTTTAAATTCTCGCAGCAGAAATATCATGACTCCGGTGTACATATTGAGTATGACGCACAGGATGCCTAAAACGGCTGAGTGCTGAGGTTGATTTGGAAAAATCACCCAGGTAGCAAACCAGATTGACCCACTCCCTGGATTGAAATCCGAGGATTTTCACAGCGTGACGCAAGGCTCTTCCACCTGAGGGGTGGACCTCACCGATCGTTCTGGCTGCTTTTGCATGCGAGCAGCTCCGACG
>JBEIRS010000035.1:0-9141 GCA_040375795.1 Methylibium sp. | reverse complement strand
TTCAGCTTCCGTGGCAATGAACCCGTACGCGAAGCCATTCATACCGTGTTTTTATACCATGCCATTCGTGCCGGGATGGACATGGGCATTGTCAATGCCGGAATGATCGGGGTTTATGATGATCTTGACCCCCTTTTGCGCGAGCGCGTCGAAGATGTGGTCTTGGATCGCCGCCCGGACGCGGGAGAGCGGCTGATTGAGATCGCCGAAAGCGCCAAGGGGCAATCGAAAGACGACTCTGCAAAACTGGCTTGGCGCGGAACACCCGAGCAGCCGCGGTCCGTCCAAGAGCGCCTCACCCACGCCTTGGTGCATGGCATCAATGAATTTATCAACCAAGATACTGAAGAAGCCTACCAGGAAATTAAAACCACCGGGGGGCGGCCTCTGCATGTGATTGAAGGGCCGCTGATGTCAGGCATGAATGTGGTGGGAGACCTTTTTGGACAAGGCAAAATGTTTTTGCCCCAAGTGGTCAAGAGTGCACGTGTCATGAAGCAAGCGGTGGCTCACTTGCTGCCCTACATTGAAGCTGAAAAACAAGCCCTGATTGATGCTGGGGGGCAGGCCAAAGCCAAGGGGAAAATTGTCATCGCGACGGTGAAAGGCGATGTGCACGATATCGGCAAAAACATCGTGACCGTTGTTCTTCAGTGCAATAATTTTGAAGTGATCAATATGGGGGTGATGGTTCCCTGCCAAGATATTTTGGCCAAAGCCAAGGCAGAAAATGCCGACATCATCGGGCTCTCAGGGCTGATCACGCCCAGCCTCGAGGAAATGCAGCATGTGGCTCGGGAAATGCAGCGCGATATTTATTTCTGTGAACGCAAAACCCCGCTTCTGATTGGTGGCGCCACCTGTAGCAGAGTACATACTGCCGTCAAAATTGCACCTCATTATGAAGGGCCCGTGGTCTATGTGCCAGATGCCAGCCGCTCGGTAGGGGTTTGCAGTGATTTGCTCTCAGAAGAAAAATCGGCAGCCTTTCTCGCGGAACTCCACGCCGACTATGACAAAGTTCGCGAGCTACACGCCAACAAAAAAGCCACCCCGATGGTCTCATTGGCCCAAGCACGGGCCAACAAAACCCCGCTCGACTGGTCAACTTATCAACCCCCTGTGCCGCGATTCATTGGCCGACGGGTTTTCAAGAATTACGATTTGGCCGAACTGGCTCCATGGATTGATTGGGGCCCGTTTTTCCAGACCTGGGACCTCGCCGGCCCCTTCCCGGCCATTTTGTCAGATGAAGTGGTAGGCGACGCCGCACGGCGTGTTCATGCCGATGGGCAGACAATGTTAAAGCGCCTCATCGACGGGCGCTGGCTGATCGCCAACGGGGTGATCGGCTTATACCCCGCCCATAGCGTCAATGACGACGACATTGAAATCTATGCCGACGCCTCTTGCCGCCAGGTGCTGATGACATGGCATGGTTTGCGCATGCAAGCCCAGCGGCCAGTGATCGATGGGCTTCGCCGCCCCAATCGCTGCTTGGCGGACTTTGTTGCCCCCAAGGGGGGTGCCTATCCTGACTATATCGGCTTGTTTGCTGTCACGGCCGGCCTGGGCTGCGAAAAGAAAGAACAGCAGTTTCTTGCCCAGCATGATGACTATCAAGCCATCATGTTCAAGGCGCTGGCAGATCGCTTGGCCGAAGCCTTTGCTGAACGTTTGCATCAACGGGTTCGAACCGAATTTTGGGCCTATGCCCCCGACGAAAACCTGCGCTCAGAAGACCTCATTGCTGAAAAATATCAAGGTATCCGCCCTGCTCCCGGCTACCCAGCCTGTCCTGACCATACAGTCAAACAAGAGATGTTCCGAGTGCTGCAAGCCGATGACATCGGTATGGGCCTGACCGAAAGCCTGGCCATGACACCGGCAGCCAGTGTCAGCGGTTTTTACCTGGCGCACCCGCAGGCGGCGTATTTCAACGTCGGGAAAATTGGCGAAGATCAACTTCAAGATTGGGCCCATCGCAGCGCACAAGACCCTCAAATCGTACAACGTTCGCTGGCGGCATTGATTTGAGTCTGCCTCTGGGCCTAGCCTGGTTTCATGGCGCTTTATGGTAGGTGTGGTATGACATTGTTCCGCTATTTTTGTTTCTGCTTGATCTTGATGCTTGCCTCACTGGTCGGCTTCATTGCCTGGTGGCTTGAGCACCCCTTACCCCTTGCCAGCGAAAGTATTGAGTTATCCATAGAGCCAGGAACCTCTCCTCGCCTTGTCGCCGAAGGCTGGGTCAAGGCGGGCGTTCAAGTACCCTCCTGGACCCTTTATTACTGGTTTTGGTACTCAGGCCAGGCCAGCAAAATCCGTGCAGGCAGCTATGAAATCGACCCCTCCACAAGCCCCAGGTCATTGCTGAAAAAAATGGTTCAAGGTGATGAAACCATGGCCACAGTGCGTTTCATTGAGGGCTGGACGTTCCGTCAAATGCGTACAGAGCTTGCCAAAGCCCCCGGCCTGAAAACCACGATTTCAGCGCTGAGCGACGAGCAGGTGATGGAGTCACTTGGGGCGGCTGGCCTGCCGGCAGAGGGGTGGTTTTTTCCCGACACGTATGCCTATGCCAAGGGCTCAAAAGACCTGGCGATCTTAAAACGCGCCCACCGTACCATGCAGCGCCGCCTGGCAGAAGCCTGGGCAACACGTTCGCCAGATCTTCCCCTGCGCGAACCTTCAGAATTGCTGATTTTGGCCTCGATTGTTGAAAAAGAAACTGGCACCCCACCGGACCGCAGCAGGGTTGCCGGCGTGTTCATGAACCGCCTGCGTCTCAATATGCCTCTCCAAACCGACCCCACCGTCATTTACGGCCTTGGGGAGGCTTTTGATGGCAATTTACGTAAACGTGATCTGCAAACCGATACCCCTTACAACACCTATACTCGAATGGGTTTGCCCCCAACCCCCATTGCCATGCCAGGGCAAGCCTCTTTGTGGTCCGCCGCCAATCCTGCTTCGAGCAAAGCCTTGTATTTTGTGGCCCGAGGTGACGGCAGCAGTGTTTTCAGCGACACATTGGCCGAACATAACCGTGCTGTCAATAAATATCAGCGTGGCCGCCAAGCCCTCCCCTGAGGTCCTGACGCAGGTCTTGATAAGGCCCTGCTCTGGATCATTCTTTGACAATCATTGATGGAACGTATATTCTCGTGAAAGCCTCTTTCATCACTTTTGAGGGCATTGATGGTGCTGGAAAATCAACCCATCTCGCCGATGTTGCAAGCCGTTTGCGGGCTCGTGGCAGCCACGTGATCCTCACGCGCGAGCCTGGAGGGACTCCTCTCGCTGAACAACTGCGTCACCTCTTGCTTCACACCCCGATGGATCCTCTCTCTGAAGCCTTGATCGCCTTTGCCGGGCGTCGTGACCACCTCATTCAAGTCATCTCCCCGGCACTTCAGGCCGGGCACACGGTGCTGTGTGATCGTTTTTCAGATGCAAGCGCCGCTTATCAAGGAGGAGGACGCGGGCTTTCAGACGAGGTTTTTCAATGGCTTGAGTGCCAGGTGCATCCAGGCCTACAACCAGATCTCACCTTGTGGTTTGACCTGCCAGTTGAAGTCGCGGCTCAACGTCGGGCCCAAGCCAGGGCACCGGATCGTTTTGAACAACAAGATATCGAATTTTTTCAGCGTGTGCGCTCAGTTTATGCCCAACGAGCACACGCTTTCCCCCAACGATTTGTTCAAATCCATGCCCATGCCAGCCTTGAGGAGGTGCGGGGCCAAATTCACCAGGCTCTGGAAGCTCGAGGATGGTGAAGGACACAGCACAAACAGCACCAGGCCACCGACCACAGGCACTGGACATGCCCTGGTTGAGGCCAGCCTTGCAGCACGCGCTGCATGGCTTTCAAGGTCATGCCCTGCTTTTGAACCTGCCTCCTGGCGCAGGCGCTTTGGAATTGGCCCAAGCCATTGCACAGGGCTGGTTGTGTCAACACCCCCAAGATGGCTTTCCTTGTGGCCAGTGCAAAAGTTGCCACTGGTTTAGCGTTCAAAGCCATCCTGATTTTCTGGGCCTTTTGCCCCAGGCTTTTGAAGCCTCTTTGGGTTCTCAGAACACTGAAAGCCATGCGACAGAAGACAAATCCAGTTCAAGCAAGTCCAGCCAGGAAATCAAGGTTGATGCGGTTCGGGGTGCAGTCTCTTTCATTCAAACCACCTCCTCCAATGGTCGCATCAAGGTCATTTTGATTCATCCGGCTGAACGCATGAATTTGATTGCGTCCAATGCCCTGCTCAAAACACTTGAAGAGCCTGCGGGGGTGGCCCGGTTGATTTTGAGCTGCACCGCGCCACAGGCCCTTTTGCCAACCGTACGCAGTCGCTGCCAGGTTTTGCCTGTGGCTTGGCCCAGAACTGAGCAAGCCATTGCCTGGTTGGCGCAGCATTCGATTCAGCGGCCTGAAGTGCTGCTAGCAGCAGCAGGTGGTTTGCCCTTGACTGCTAAAAATTGGGCCACAGAAGGCTTGACTGCTGAGACTTGGCTCGAAATTCCTCGCTGCGCAATGAAAGGTGAGCCAGCAACCCTGGGGGCTTGGCCCTTGTCACGCTGGGTGGATGCTTTGCAAAAACTTTGTCATGACACCTTTTGTGTAGCAGTTCAAGGGGCGCCCCGATTTTTTCCGCCAGCCGTGGTGCCACAAGGAGCCTCACTCAAAGCACTGACCTCCTGGGCACGCCAACTGCGTGAAGTTGCGCGTCATGCAGACCACCCCTGGAGCCAGCCTCTGGCTTTGGCGGCCCTGTTACAACAAGCTCGGCAAGCTCTGGCCCGTTCCTGAATAGAACGTTGTCCATCGACATCGGTTCAACTCAGAGTTGGCGAACACAGCATCATTTTCGCCCACGCAAAAGTGACAACATGATTGAATGTTGCAGGGCCGTCTATTGATCGACAAGATAAGCATCAATCAAGCATCCAAATGCTGGCTTGATACAAGCTTTGATGCTTGGAAAGCAGCGTCATCATTTTGAGGACGAGTAGGCATGATTTTTTGTGACAATCTCACAAAAACAAAAATTCAGCCATTAGCTTTAGGCCACTTGATTTTTCAGGCTATTCGCATGCATGTACAGTTCAATATTTTGCAAAACTCTTTGCATCTCATCCATCGCATGTCAGCACTGCAGGCTGAAAAGCCAAACACAGCGCAAGCTTTCAGGGGGCATGCCAGCGCAGTCTGGGGTGCCCCTGAAATCAACGTCGCAACCAAGCTGTCCTCAACGGCTCGTAGCCAAAACAGGCAAGGGGTCGCTTGATGACTCTCTTGAGCCTTCCCACCCCACCTGATTCTTCAAGGCCAACCCGGCTGGAGTCTGTGGATATTCCCCTTGAATTGGGATCGGCTTCAAACTCCAAGGCGATAGGGCTGCCAGAAAAAATAGGCAAATACCGCATCCTTGATCAAATTGGCACTGGTTCTACCAGTGATGTCTTTTTATGCCGGGATGATTTTCAAGGCCGTACCGTCGCAATCAAACGCCTCAAGCCAGATCTGCCGGGGGGGACATTGCACAGCGGTATTCATTCTTTTGCTGCCGAAGCCGCGTTGGTTGGTCGGCTGAACCACCCCTATGTGGTAAAACTCTTTGATGCGGTGGATGACCCTGCAGGCCCCTATTTGGTGATGGAGTATGTGGCCGGCTCAACCTTGCGCGCGCATTGCCGACCCGATCAACTGTTGCCCCTTGAGCACATCATGGAGTTGTCTTTCAAGTGTGCCATGGCGCTGAATTATGTTTACCGTCAAGGCTTGATTCACCGGGATGTCAAGCCTGCCAATTTACTTACAGTGCTTGATCATGGTCAAATCACTGACATCAAAATCTCTGATTTTGGCAGCGTATTAAACCTCTCGGCTGAAGCAACTCAAATTCATCGGGTAGGCTCTTTGGCGTACATATCACCTGAGCAGCTTGATGGCGCCGAATTAGACTGCCGGGCAGATATGTATTCTTTGGCTGCGGTGATGTACCACCTGATTGCCGGTCGCCCCCCCTTTGATGCTCAGGCTCATTTAGCCATGATGAATCAAATTTTTCATGCCAAACCGCTCTCCCTGACTGATTTGCGCCCTGGCTTATCGCCTGCAATTGATGAGTTTATTCAGCGATGCCTTTCAAAATCCCCCGAGGCCCGTTATAGGCACTGGGATCAGTTTGCAGACGGCCTCAGCCAATTGCTCGCGGGGCAGGCGGTACCACGTTCATCAAGTCAAGTCTTGCTAGGATCAGAGCGTTTCAATTTACTTCGACACCTGGATTTTTTCTCTCATTTTGGTGACATTGAACTTTGGGAAGTCGTCCACCGCGCCAGATGGGAACAATTTCCGATGGGCTATGCCCTTTATCAAAAAGGAGAAGAAGGCCGCAATTTTCATATTATTGCGCGTGGAATGGTGGAGGTATTTCGTGAGGGCCAAAAAGTGGCTCAGCTGGGTGCGGGCACTTCCGTTGGCGAAATGGCATACTTGGCCCCCAGCCCTGAGTTGCGTCACCACAGTACGGATGTGATTGTTGCTCAAACCACAACAACCATTTCATTCAATCCAGAAACCTTGGCTCAAGTTCAGCCCAGTTGTCGCCATCGTTTTGATGAGGCCTTTATTCGTGTGCTCGTCAGGCGACTGCACGCTGCTCACGAGGCACTTGCGCACCCCCGACGCATTCTTTGAATCATTATTCCTGATGTTGGGCCAAATGCTCGCACCCATGCCCCCCGCTGTCCAATATACCCTCAGGGGGCCGGCCTTTTTTTGGGGCAAGTGGTTTTCAGTGGGTGCTTGGTGGACGCCAAAGAGAAAATTCCTCATAGGCCATCAAAGACCACACTGACATCAAAATCACTGTGGCTCCAGCAGCCAAAGCATTTCGGGTGGCGTTCAAATGGCTTGCAAAACCGAGCAACCAAGGCGAGGCCACCAACCACAAACCGGTCGCACAGACCCCCCATTCTTCCCAAGCTTTGGGTACCAAAAGCGCCCCCAATGTCAAACCGAGCAAAGCCAAGCCCACAAGCACAAAATTTGCCACGATGCTTCCCTGATCCTGCAAGCCCATCGCCCAAGGCGAAATAAGCAACCACACGCCAATCAATAAATTGACGACATCCTGCCAATGTTTCAGTTTATTCATCTTCAATCTCCCTTGTCGATGAAACTGCTGTATTGAATTGCGCCTGGGGTGGCTTGTTATTTCACGGGCAAGGATGAACGCATCGACAGCAGCGCACAACACATTCAACAGCGCTCGTACACACCCCCTGGTGTCTCGTTTCATCAGTCTGCCTCAGCACCAAGAGTGGCCCGGTGCAATCAGACACTAGCCGAAACAAGAACCTTTTACTTTGTGCAAAATCAAAAATCTTCCAGGCTGCGAGTGTGTATCGCCATGGTGACCTGATTACGCAGGGTTTTGAGGCGATTCAAAATATGATCCTTCATTTGAAGACTATGAGGGATGGCGCGGTCGGCATAGATCATGCCGAGGACAAGACCGGCTTTGCTGATGGGTAAAATCAAAAATGTAGATGCGTTGACATGGCTACGGTACCAAGCGGGCAAGCGTGCGGCAATCGCATGCTCGGACGCATCCGAGATCAAGGTGTCTGCATGCTTGGCACACAGCAGCCCAAAAAGGTCACTTGGTGGGGCCATCGGGATGTGAAATCGCTGGCTGATGGCCGCTCCCTCATCCCCAACCCCCAGCCGCCCTGACAAGTTTGGGCTTTGTCCATCCTTCAACGCAATAATCACGCGCTGAGCATCCAAACATTCCATCAATATTTTTGCGCTCAACATTGTGATCTCAGCCAAACTGGCCTCGCCAATCACCCGCTCACTGATCTCATCAATGCGACGCGAAAGCTTTGCTTCTAAGGGGTCCATCGATTCAAATGGGTCAGGGTTGACACTCAAAACCTGGCTTGGCTTGGCATGACTCTGCGTGCGCAAAGAAGGCTGAATAGGTCTAGGCTGATTCATCGCCTGGACATCAGACTGGCCCAAGACCCCCTTGGCTTTGCCAGGGATGGCCTGATTGGAGTCTGTTTTATTGGGCATCACCCCCAGCCCTCCTGACTCATCGGGTCGGCGCAGCACCGAGGTCAACATGAAAGCTGCCGGAAGAGGCTCATGACGCTTCATGGCCGATTGCACCTGAGAAAGGTTTTTTTCTAGCAAGGGGGACAACTTGGCTAAATTCATCACTTGAGCCATTTGACTCCATTGGGCATCCACCCGCTGAAGCATAGTGGCAAAATCTTCGCTGTCTTCACCATAAACTTGACTCCAACGAGATTGAAAGCGTTGAAGTTCAAATTCTTGGTTTTCAATTGGTGTTTCGGCCAGCAGCACGGCCAGATGATTCGACAAAGAACAGGCCACCCGAACATATTCTTCAGTTTTAATATGCAGATCAGGGGAATCCGGCAAGTAGGGCCGAAGGCTCGTTCGCAGATTGTCGGGCCACCCCCACAGCCGGGCCACCTCACAGCTCAAGTCATCAAATGACACATACAGGATTGATTTGGCATGACGGTTGTCATGAAGAATCTGCAAAGCATAGCGGCCGTCAGCCGCCAAATCGTCGGGGTGCGTGTTTCCAAGGGATTGGCGTGTCATTGATTCAATGTGGGACGCTTCACTGGGAAAATGCATCCAAATCAACATACGGCCCAAATTTTGAAACAATGCGGTAAGGTAAGTGCTCTCGGCCAGTTTATAAGACGGGCAAATCTCGTTGGCCAACAGGCCAGCCATGATGGCTCTGGAAAATTCTTGTTGCACCCGGATGGCTGACGGCCCTTTGGGCAAATTGTCAAAAAGCTTCAAGGATGCTGCCAGCGTACCCACCGATTGAAAACCCATGAGGCTGATCGCACGCGATAAATTGTCGATCGTCCCCCCTCCTACAGAACTATAAAATGCGGTATTGATCAGGCGTAAAAGTTTATTAGAAAGCGCCACATCAGCAAGAATTTCCTCCGTGAAGACCCTCAAATGGGTATTTTCAGCACGAGCCAATTTTTGAATTGATCGAATCGAATCTCGCAGAGAAGGAAAATCCGGGTTTTGAGACAATCGGGCTAAAAGCTTTTGAATATGCTCTTCCCTTTTCG
>JBEIRS010000033.1:0-9397 GCA_040375795.1 Methylibium sp. | reverse complement strand
GTCAGCACTGAGAGGGGCGAGACTTATGAAGCTCTTGACGACTGGTGCCGGAGGCCGGACTCGAACCGGCACAGTATCTCTACCGGGGGATTTTGAGTCCCCTGCGTCTACCAATTTCGCCACTCCGGCAAGAAGGGCATTGAAGGCAATACAAAAAATTTGATAGAGATTGTATTATGCCATGTTTAACGGAAGGGGCTGGGTGTTGTAAAAATTTGCCAGTGCAGCGTCCACCCTCCTACCCATCGGGCCTGGATGGGCAAGTGGGTTATTGTCTGCATCGCAAGCCACAAAAGGCTTGAGAACCTCTGTTTTAAGGGTGGTCAAGCGCTGGGTCAAGGCTTCACTGGGGCCTTCGAGGCGCAAAACATGAAAACGGGCCGGCTGAACCAAGTTGACGATGGTGGCGTTGCGGGTGGGGCTTTCTTCGATCAGGGTTTTGTGAGCCTGGTTGGCTTGATCGATCTGAGTAAATCGGCCCAATACAAAGCCCAAACGAAGCTCGCCTTGATGAGGGGTAATTTCATAGGGGATTTTGGCGCGTTGGAGATCAGGCTCTTTTTTGGATAAGGCATTCATGTCAGAAAAAGGGCCGAGGTAAATCACCCAAAGTCCTTGACGTTCTTGTTGCTGAGTGGTCCAGGTGCCCACCGGGGCCAGGCCTGCCAATGCAAGTTCTGCCCGGGCAATTTCAGCAGATGAATACGGCCCTGATTCAACGCACCGACTAGACGAAATGACCGGGCTGATCCGCACAGCGTCAGGTTGATAAGTAAAATTGATTCGATCAGGTTCGCGGTCGCCCAAAGCACTCGAACCCAGCCACCCTCGAGACCAACTGAAAAAAACCACATTGGCCAATACCATAACGATCAATAAAAACCTCAACACACACGGCTCCTGTTCAATGCCTTTGACGTTCAGAATTTATACCGATTTCAATTTCACGCTCACCTCCGCACTGTGAATTCTCTGAATGATGCCGTCAAAATCCACCCTCAAGGCACCGTTCGCAGTGACACCCAGTGCCTTGCCCTCACGGTAACTGCCTTCACTGAGAATAACCTCTTGACCGCGTAATAAATCACGCTCGTGAAAACGATCCATAAAACCAGAAAACCCTTGAGATTCAAACTGCCCAACGGCCCGTAGCAAGGTGGGCGCGAGCCGGGATAAGGCAACATCAACAGAGATGTGGGGGTCGAGTTCAGACCAGCAAGCCGTTTGCAGCCCCGTAGCATCGGTACTTGCCAAAGGCTGAACATTCAACCCGACACCGATCACCGCCCAGCGCTGCCGGCCACAAGAAACTGTTTCAATCAAAACTCCCCCCAGTTTACGCCCTCTCGTCATTAAAAAAGGCGGCAAACTTTGGCCCGACATGGCAGCCTCATGGAGACCCTCCACGAGCCATAAATCATTAGGCCATTTCAGGCCCACCCGCAAGGGTGTGGTGGCCATGGGGTCAATGGTATCGGCCAAAGCCACGCCCAAGGCCAAAGACAGGCCGTCCCAGCGTGAGGCCGCCACAGGCAAGGCCAATGAGAAAGTCAAGGAAGCTCCTGGCGTGGCATGCCAGGCACGCCCCAAACGCCCACGCCCCGCAGTTTGTGCTTCGGCCACCAGCAGACAAGGCCTTGTTTCAGCGGACTTGGTCTGAAACTGATGCCTCAAACGATCAAGCAACAAAGAATTTGTTGATGGGGCTTGAGAGCGTATTTCAAGGTCAATGCCCGGGAGCATAGACTCCAATTGCTGACGCAAAGGTTCATGGCGCCAATTCAGGGTGAGAGGAGGTGAATTTGATGTCATTCAGTGCTTTGATGCAAATACGCTCATTTTGCTCTGCGGCGCTGCCATCAGGCTCTCAGGCATGAATTTTATCCGCCCTGTCCACACCGGCAGGATGATCAGCAAACACCGAGATAAAGCTGAGAGCCAGGCTACACCTTCAGAGCCAGCCAAACGCTGGCATGAAATCGTCAGGAAGCAGGATGCAGCGCCGTTCGATTGCGGACCGTAGACTGAACAGATGTCGCTGCTTTTGGCCGAAAGTCGACTGTTTCAGCCATTTTTTCTAGAAACCGAATTGCGTGCCTGCCCCGAGCAAAGTGGCTGCGCCCAGGATTGCGAAGATCGCAGCGGCAATTGAATGCACCAGCGTCATGGGGATCTTGTAGGCAAGCTTGTCACCAACAAACACTGCGGGGACGTCTGCCATCAGCATCCCTAGCGTGGTGCCCATCACCACCATCAGCGGAGCACGGTAGTGTGCCGCCATCGCCACTGTCGCAATCTGCGTTTTATCACCCATCTCGGCGAGAAAGAAGGTGATCAGCGTTGCGCCAAAAACCCCAAATCTCTTGGCAATCTGGGTTTCCTCTTCCTCTATCTTATCTGGGATCATCGTCCAGAGGGCCATGCCAATGAACGAGAGGCCCAAAATCCAGCGCAAGACGTCAGGGTTGAGCACTGAAGTAATCCAAGCACCCAAGGCACCTGCTAGGCTGTGATTGGCAATGGTTGCCGCCAGGATGCCAAGAATGATCGGCACAGGCTTTTTGAAACGTGCAGCGAGAATGAAAGCAAGGAGCTGGGTTTTGTCGCCAATTTCAGCAAGTGCCACGACGCCAGTTGAGACCAAGAGCGATTCCATCAAAATTCCCAGGCCGGTTGACAGGCGATTGACCACGACGCTTCCCCGGCCAGTTTCGAAGGCGTTGTGGTCAAAGGTCTTGCCAAGCTTGGGAACCGCTGACGCCATGACCTGCTGGTCAAGTATGTTGACGTCAGCCTCTTCGCGGAGAAGAGGGGCTACTCCCCAATGACAGGGTCATTGTATCAGTGGTCTTTTTTGAAACAGGGCCAGGCAAGGCCCATCGGTGGCTTTGTCAGTCATGGTCAGCGGATCTCAACGGATGTTTTGGAGGGAGAAAAATAGCCATTTTCAACATCCTGTCTGAGCAATGCAGCAAGCCAACGTTTTCAAATACATCCCACCCAGGACGGATGAAGTACCTGATCGCAGCCATTTGGCTTTGAGCAAGAGGGGCATTGCTACGCACTGTCCTCTTGATGGGTGTCATACATGCTTATGCTTTACTGTGGATGATGCGCAAAGGAATTGTGCAAAAGCGACAGACATGCGTAGGCTTGCCGAATCATCCTTAGGCAATCATTTTTTCTTCAGCCAGAGATAAAGCCTCAGGGAGACCCGAAAGCACCAAAGTATCACCATCGTGAATCAGTAGACTATCATCTGGGGAAGCAATCACTCTACCACCAGCCCCTTGGCGCACTGACACCACGTTCACCCCGACCGCATGCAAAGCAAGCTGTCTCAAAGATTTTCCTGCACAAGAGGCCCCGGCTGGCAAAGTGAAGCTATAGAGACGAGCAGTTTGCAATTCATCAACGGTATCATCATCTGCACCGTGAAAATAGCCCCTTAACAGTCCATAACGAGCATTGCGCTGTTCTTGGGCCATCCGCAAAACACGATGCATTGGCAGACCAAGTAAGGCAAGCGTATGACTGGCCAACATCAGTGAACCCTCAATGGCCTCGGGCACAACCTCTGTGGCGCCAGCAGTTTGTAGTAATTCAAGGTCGCTGTCGTCAATGGTTCGAACCAACACGGGCACCTTGGGGGCATGCGATTTGACTTGATCGAGAATTTTTAAGGCTGAGGCGGTGTCGTGGTAACTGACAACCACGGCATTCGCGCGGGCCAAGCCGGCGGCCATGAGACTTTGTAGGCGAGCAGCATCACCAAAAACCACGCTCTGGCCTGCCGCAGCCGCTTGGCGTACTCGATCAGGGTCGAGGTCCAGGGCCATATAAGGAATATGCTCTTTTTCTAAAATACGTGCCAAGTTTTGCCCACAACGGCCAAACCCAGCAATAATGACATGCGCTTCGGTATTGATGGATCGCTTGGCAATTGACGTCACAGCCACCGACTGCATCAGCCAATCACCAGGGCTTAGACGCAGCACAATGGCATCAGCTTTCATGATCAAGAAAGGGGTTGCCAACATACTCAGAACCATGCTAGCCAATACCGGACTGAGCCATTGTGAATCGATCAGGCCCAAACCCGCCCCCATGGTGAGCAACACAAACCCAAACTCACCTGCCTGCGCCAAATACAATCCGGTTCGCAAAGCAACGCCTGTGCTGGATCCCATCAAGCGGCTCAATGCGGCCACCAGCAAAAATTTCGCCAGCACAGGAAAAGCCGTCAAGCACAACACCAAAGGCCATTGTTCCAACACCGCCCGCCAATCCAGCTTCATCCCGATCGTGATAAAAAATAAGCCGAGCAACACATCATGGAAGGGACGGATTTCAGTTTCAACCTGATGCCGATACTCCGTTTCGGACACCAACATACCCGCCACAAACGCCCCCAGCGCCAAAGACAGGCCCGCCAGCTCAGTCAACCACGCCAAACCCAACGTCACCAACAACAAATTCAGAACAAAAAGCTCCTCACTTTTTCTCCGTGCGACGATTGTCAGCCACCACCGCATGACACGCTGCCCACCGACCAGCAAAATGGTTAATAGCACCGCAGCTTTGATGGTGGCGGTGGTTAATGAAAAAGCCAAATCAGAAGGTGATGAATTCAACGCTGGAATCAAAACCAGCAGCGGCACCACGGCCAAATCTTGAAACAACAGCACGCCAATCACTCTGCGACCATGCTCGCTTTCGAGCTCAAGCCTTTCGGCCATCATTTTCACCACAATCGCTGTACTGGACATGGCCATGGCACCAGCCAAGACAATAGACCCTTGCCATGACAAGGCCCAGGGGCGTTCGCCGTATGAAAACACCCAAATTAAAAGGTGATGTCCAGCCACGGTACCCATCATGGTCAGTAACACCTGAGCCAGACCGAGCCCAAAAACCAAACTACGCATACTCCGAAGCTTGGGCAGGTTAAACTCCAGGCCAATGACAAACATCAGAAAAACCACCCCAAATTCTGCCAAGTGCTGCAAGCCTGCTGCGGCTGAATCTTTGGCAAAAGAAAGTGCATGAGGCCCAATCAGCACGCCCACAGCCAAATACCCGATCATCGGCGGCAGCTTCAAAAGCCGGCACAGAACCACCCCAGCAACCGCAGCAAGCAGAAACAATAAAAC
Organism: Methylibium sp.; assembly: GCA_040375795.1. Classification (GTDB taxonomy): domain Bacteria; phylum Pseudomonadota; class Gammaproteobacteria; order Burkholderiales; family Burkholderiaceae_C; genus CANHBY01. The sequence continues at coordinate 4,244 of JBEIRS010000033.1, read as the reverse complement.
AAGTTCAAGTGCGCCAATCATTCCAAAACCCTGATAGAGCCCTATGGTAAGAAAAATGAGAAATCGGGTTAAATGACCTGCGAAAGCGGCCTGATCCTCAAAGGATGCCTACAATTGTGTATCGTAACGAATAGCCGCCTGCAAACCCAAGCCATTCCCTGTCTTTTCCCGTATCATGCCCAATTTTCTTGCTTTTGACGCCCAACGCGCCCTTCGCTTGGCTCGGCAAACTCTTGACATTGAAGCGTCAGCCCTCATCAGCTTGAAGCAAAGCCTGGACCCTGAATTCTCCGAAGTGGTTCGTTCCATTTTGCAATGTACAGGTCGGGTGGTTGTCACAGGAATAGGCAAAAGCGGTCATGTGGGGCGAAAAATCGCGGCCACCTTGTCCTCCACTGGGACGGCGTCTTTTTTTCTGCATCCAGCCGAAGCCCTGCATGGTGACTTGGGAATGCTTAAAGCCGGTGATGTGGTGTTGGCCATTTCAAATTCGGGCGAAAGCGATGAATTGCTCAAGCTGCTTCCTGCTCTCAAGCGTTTGCAGATCATTTTGGTGGCCATGACGGGCCAGCAGCAATCAACCCTGGGACGCCATGCAAATTGGCGGCTGTCTTGTGCCGTCACTCAAGAGGCATGCCCTTTAAATCTTGCCCCCACGGCCAGCACCACAGCCCAAATAGCGATGGGCGACGCCCTTGCTGTAGCACTGCTTGATGCCCGGGGTTTTCGCGAAGAAGATTTTGCCCAATCTCATCCGGGCGGCAGTTTGGGCCGCAAACTCTTGACCCTTGTGCGTGATGTCATGCGCACAGAAGATGATATCGCCAAAGTATTCTCAGACACCCCTTTTATTGACATGGTGCGCGAAATGAGCCGCAAACGGCTTGGAGCCACAGCCATCCTTGACAAGCAGCAAAAAGTGCTGGGCATTTTTACCGATGGTGATTTAAGGCGCCTCCTTGAAAAAGGGCAAGATCTTCGTTCATTGACAGCCCAAGATGTCATGTCAGCCCAACCAAAGATGATTCAGCAAGAGGCCCTGGCAGCCGAAGCCGCCAGCCTCATGGAGCAGCATCAAATCACCACGATTTTGGTGGTTGATGCAGCGGGCCATCTTGTGGGTATTTTGAACTTCAGTGACCTCATGGCCTCCAAGGTGATTTAATGAACCCATTGGCGTGGCACCCAACTTACAAATTCCCGCCAGAAATTCTCCTCAAAGCCCAAGGTGAGGGAGAGCTTCCTGGGATGAAAGCAGCTATTTTCGATGTAGATGGCGTCTTGACTGACGGCTCCCTTTACATCAGTGAACAAGGTGAATGCCTGAAGGCTTTTCATAGCCTAGATGGCCACGGATTAAAGCTGCTGGCTCAAGCGGGCGTGTGCCCGCTGGTGATCACCGGCCGTGACAGCCCCGCCTTGCGCCAGCGCCTAAGTGAACTCGGCATTCAGCACGCGCTCTACGGGGTCAAAGACAAGCTCACGGCTGCCGAAAGCTTGCTTCACACCTTGAAAATCAGTTGGCCTCAAGTGGCTGCCATGGGCGACGATTGGCCCGATCTTCCCATCATGGTACGGGCTGCTTTTGCCATGGCCCCTGCCAATGCCCATGCCGAAGTCAAGGCATGTGCCCACCATGTGAGCACTTTGCGTGGCGGCGAGGGGGCAGCACGTGAATGCTGCGATATCCTTTTAATGGCCTCTGGCCGGTATGCGGAACTTTTACGCGAACAAATCACCCCCCAGAGCCGCACCATGCCATGAAATATTGGGTGCGCTTCAGCCGCTGCAAGGCCCTACTTCAAGAGGGCATCGAGTGGCTTCAAAGCTATTTTCCCATTTTACTCATGAGCCTTTTGGCCATGGGCACTTGGTGGCTGGTTCAGAATTCTCCAGTCTTTGATACTCCCCGGCAAGCCGCTGCCCCCGGCCATACCCCTGACTACACCATGGAAAACCTCTCACTGAGGCAATTTGCGCCCCGAGGTACATTGAAAACCTACATTCAGGGCCAAAATCTACGCCATTACCCAGACACTGACACTCTCGAAATTGATCACATCCGCGTACGCACCATCAGTGCCCAAGGCGACATCACCACCGCTCAGGCCCGTCTGGGGTGGAGCAACCGCGAGGGTTCCGAGCTGCGTCTTCAGGGAGCTGCGCGGGTGACCCATAGAGCCACCGCGCGCGCACCAAGCGTGACATTTTTTGGCGAATCCATCACTGCAAAAATTCCTCAACGCGAAGTGTTCTCCGACCAACCCCTCACCATCGAAAGAGACGGCCTGCGCATCACCGCAGACACCCTCGCCTATGACAGCCTCAGCGGCATCGTTCAAGCTCAAGGGCGGGTGCGTGGAGTTTACCAGCCCATCATCCGCCCCCTTGAAAAAAACAAGCCATAAATCATCATCAAGGCCCTGGTCGGCTTATCAACAATCAATATTTTGATGCGCAGCTTTTACACGCTTCAAGGCGTGTATGTCACACCACGCCCCCCCCCAATTTAGGGGGGGTGGCGATCAAAAAGGGAGGTTTATTTTGACAAAAAACCAGCCTGACACGATAATAAAAGCATAAAAAGATCACACTTTTTAATTCACGCAGTCTAATCAAGAATTTCAGTTACTTATTCAGAAATTTGTTTTTATTTTTTAAAGGAAAAAAATGAGCAAAGAAAATACTATCAATAATAATACCAATCAACTTGGTGGCGCGAAGGATTTATTGCAAAATAAAACCACTGAAGATAAATCCAACCCGATTGATAAATCCAACCCGATTAAATTTACTGGTAATCTGATCAACCGATATCGTGAGATTAACAATAAGACTAATGAGTATAGAACAATCCTTGTGGGCCAAGGGGAGTTTTATTTAGGAGATGGCAAAAAATTCACCTTGATCGGAGAGGCTGCTATCGCCAGAAGAAACAATGGAACAACCACCATTGACCTTGGCACCGGAGGGGTTTTATCTTTTGGAACCTACCCCAAGTTCACTATCAACGGCAGCGGATCTGTCAACCTGAGCACTGGGAATATCACACTCAAGGCAGGTGCCTCCATGACCATTGGAGATGTCACTATTACGGGTAATATCACCTACAACACCTTGAAAGGAACCATCACCAATCAGTCCGGTGTGACTTATAAAGTCAATGAGTGGCTCAAATTAGAAGGCACTTTTGGTGACACCGATGGCAATGCAGTAGGATTTGTTGTAAAAACAAATCGAAAGGGTATTCTTCCACATGAAGTAACAGTGGGGGTCAATTTAACCAATGGAAACCCCTACTTTGGAGCTAAGTGGAATTTAGGTAACAAACTTGTTGTTGACACCAGAATCAATGGTGCAGGAACAGGTGATGGTCAAGTTCTTCTTATTAAAGCATTCTAAACAATAGAAACTCATCATTAAAAGCTTTGTAGAATTTATGTAACATTATCAATGTTAACCCTACATATAATGTTGAGATCTGAACACCATGTTTGATTTGATCAAGCCTATTTTTTCGATTTTTGCCGAAATGGCTAAAACCCGTTTTGAATTGATCGGCACTGAACTGGAAAAAGAACGGCTCCGATGGGTAGAGCTTCTCATCATCGCTTGCGTGAGTCTCTTCCTTTGGGCCATGGGCTTGGTCATGGCCAGCCTGGCCCTGATTGAATGGGTGGGGGAATCGCACCGACTTCAAACCATGATGGTCTTGGCCTTGGTATTTATTGGGGGGGCTGCTTGGACAACCTGGCGCTGGAAATCCAAAGCGTATAGGAACAAATGATCAATTACTTCTCAAGAAAAAACTCAGCCAAAAACGCCTTTACAGCGTCATGCTGCGCGCAGTCGCAGCACCAAAAATTTTTCTCTATCTCAAAAGATGGCGGAACACTGCCACGGGTTACGCTAAAAATCGGGATTTATTCTTCGCTGGCGCACAGCTTGCTCACCTCACCCTTGAGTCGCTGTGGCGACATGGTTTGGCAATTTTTGAAGTTTTTGGTGGGCCCTGTAGGATTCGAACCAACGACCAACGGATTAAGAGTCCGCTGCTCTACCAACTGAGCTAAGAGCCCTTTAGATTGGTATGGTGGGTTGTGCGGGATTCGAACCTGCGACCAACGGATTAAAAGTCCGCTGCTCTACCGACTGAGCTAACAACCCCCTTACGGCAGAGCCATCTATTATGGCGTAAATTCTTCTACGTGCAAGCTCTTTTGAAAAATAAACAACTTATTCCC
>JBEIRS010000029.1:0-10263 GCA_040375795.1 Methylibium sp. | reverse complement strand
TTGAAAGCGCTTTTAGTCTTTCTTGAAATTCTGGGCCAAGGTTTTTAATGGCTGTCTCGATCACATAGGGGATGGCTTTTGAAAAAAAATCTAAATTTTTATTATTAAAATCAATTTTATTTTCGATTTTATTTTCGATTGGAACAGAAACACTCATATTCATAAATCACCTGCTTTGGAAATAAAAAACAAATTTTTTAATCAAATTTCTTCAGTTGCAAGTCAGTAAGCCAAAAATTTCTTATAAATAAAATTTATAATAAATGAATTGGCTCTGCAAATCATCCTGGAATTTATTGAAAATTTCACCCCCTCATTTAAGGGGTTTTCGCAAGCCCTGTGTGGCATTTGTCGAAGAAGATGTCCACTTTTTTAAGCAGCCATTCTGATGTGAGAGGGTGACCGAGCCTTCTTGGATGGCTTTGCCAGAATATTTTGGCTCAATGGCGCCAGAAAGCGCATCCTCGGATTGAGCCCCTCAAGGCAGACATACGATGAACCCAAGCCCTATGCCCTTGTCAATCACGGCGCACCAAAAAACAGCCGAACTCGAAATTCAATTCGATGACGGATTGAGTTTTCGCATTCCTTTCGAGTTGATGCGGGTTTACTCTCCTTCTGCGGAAGTCAGAGGGCACGGCGTTGGCCATGAAATTTTGCAGCATGGCAAGCGTGGTGTCATGGTGACCCACATTGAACCTGTCGGATATTATGCGATCAAGCCCATATTTTCAGATGGCCATGATTCTGGCCTTTTTTCCTGGAGCTATCTTTATTTTCTTGGCTCCAGGCAGGAAGAACTCTGGAAAAGCTATGAGGCGCGCTTACACGCTGCCGGTTTCAGTCGTGACCCATCTCCCCGGGTTTGATGAAGCAATTTTTCGGTGTCCTTGCTTGTATTTGAGCCTGCTGGATCGGCCCCATTTTTTTATGATTTTTTTGGATAAACATCCATGACAAGCACTCACTTTGGTTATGAAACGGTTGATGAAAAGCAAAAATCACAGCGAGTCAAGGGGGTGTTTGATTCGGTGGCCCGTCGGTATGACTTGATGAATGATTTGATGTCGGGTGGTTTGCATCGGGTTTGGAAAGCCTATACGGTGGCGGTTGCACGTTTGAAGCCAGGGCAAAAAGTGTTAGATATTGCTTCTGGGACTGGAGATTTGGCGCGTGCTTTTGCCAAACAGGTGGGGCCCAGTGGCTGTGTGATTCACACTGACATCAACGAAGCCATGTTGAGCCGAGGTCGGGATCGCTTGGCCGATGAAGGCTTGCTGCTTCCTGCCGCCTTGTGTGATGCGGAAAAGCTGCCCTTCGAGTCCGAGGCATTTGATGTGGTGCGTGTCGCCTTTGGCCTGCGTAACATGACTCACAAAGAGGATGCCCTGGCCGAAATGAACCGGGTGTTACGCCCTGGAGGGCGCCTACTGATTTTAGAGTTTTCCAAGGTGGCCAAGCCCTTGCAAAAACCCTATGACTGGTACTCTTTCAAAGTTTTGCCATGGCTGGGCCAGTGGGTAACGAACGATGCTGACAGCTACCGCTACCTTGCTGAATCGATCCGGATGCACCCAGACCAGGCCACCCTCAAGGCCATGATGAAGCATGCTGGTTTGGGGCATGTGGATGTGCACAACTTGTGTGCGGGTGTGGTGGCTCTTCATGTGGGGATCAAATGTTAAAACCTGACAGTCTCACGATCATGCGACCAAATTTCCACGGCTTGGGGTTGCTGGCCTGTTCCGCCGTGCTCATGCTGTCGGCCTGCCGCTTTGATAACCAAGAAGCGGCCCTCGTGACGCAAGCGGCAGCAAAAGTCAATGAAGCTGAGCTGACTGTGCATCAAATTCGTTTTGCTCTTCAGCGCAGCCGTATTTCAGGGGATCAGGAGGCGGCCGAACAGCAAGCCCTGGAGCGTTTGATCAACCAAGAATTGACCCTGCAAAAAGCAGCCGAGTTCAAATTAGACCGGGCCCCCGAAGTCTTGCAGCAAATTGAAGCAGCTCGTCGTGACATTATTTCGCAGGCTTATGTGGCGCGTATTGCCAATTCTGTGGCTGAACCCACCTCCACGGACATTCAAGGCTACTACCAAGATCACCCGAATCTTTTTAAAGGCCGCAAAGTTTTTAAGTTCCAAGAAGTGCTCATTGCCTGCACACCTTCTGAGGCGGATGAATTGACTCAAGCCCTTCAGTCTGCACCAAGTTTGGCTGGTTTGACAGAATGGCTCAAGGCCAAAAATCTTAAATACAGTGTTGCTCAGATTATTCGGGCCTCTGAGCAACTGCCCATGGGAAGGCTGAACACCATTCATCAGTTGAAAAAAGGTGAATCAATAGCCATTCCAACGCTTCAGGGCTTGCAGGTGCTTATGCTGCTTGATGCTCAAGCCCAGCCCGTTGAAGAACCTGTGGTTCGACCTGTCATTGCCCAATTTTTATGGAATGAGCGCAAGCAAAAACTGATTGATCTCGATCTTCACGCCTTGCGTTCGGCAGCCAAAATTCAATACTTGGGTGACTATGTCAAGCCAGCGGAAAAATCAGCCGACGTGCAAAACTCAGTGGAGTGATTGCGCTGCTCTGGGGTTTTCTTTGGTGTTTTGTAGACGGTTTGAAGAGTAAATAAAGACCTTGGCATCAAGCCAGATGTCATTTTTCAGGAGGATCATGGTGTCTTTTCTGAGGCGATGGTGTTTGTTTGGAGTGCTGGGATTGGCTTTGCAAGTGGCCTGGTCCCAAAAAGATCCGGAGGCGATTCTTGGGCCGGGTGATATGCTGCGAATCTCAGTTTTTCAAAACCCCGAACTGAGCCTAGATGCCCGTCTTGGTGAACAGGGACAAATTTCCTATCCCCTCTTGGGCATGGTTTCATTGGGGGGGTTGAGCGTGACAGCAGCTCAAGAAAAACTTGCCAAGCTTTTGGGTGATGGGGGCTTTGTCGTCAAGCCTCACGTTAGCTTGGTGGTATTGCAAGTCAAAAGCAGCCAAGTGTCGGTATTGGGACAGGTGGGGCGACCTGGTCGCTATCCGATTGAATCCGGCCAGGTTCGGGTGTCTGAAATGATTGCAAGTGCTGGAGGGGTGCTGCCAACAGGTTCGGATACCGTCACTTTGGTGGGGACCCGATCCAGTCAAACCGTTCAGTTTGAAATTGATTTACCCGCCATTTTTCAAAAGGGGGATCGTGATCAGGATGTATTGCTCGCTCATGGAGACATTCTTCATGTTGCTCGTGCACCCAATTTTTTTATTTACGGTGAAGTTCAGCACCCAGGAGCTTTTCGTTGGGAGCGGGGCTTGACCTTGTTACAGGCGATGGCTCAAGCCGGTGGGCTGACCCTCCGGGGCACGGAACGCGGTATCAAAATTCATCGGCGTGACCAACAAGGCAGTACACGATTGCTTGAGGTGCCAAGCATGGAAGAAGTGATTGAACGTGACGATGTGATTTACGTTCGAGAGTCACTTTTTTAGGAAGAACTGATAAAAGCTGCCGTGATGGATCCGTCAATGTTCAATTGCATGGAGGCTGTACAACAAAATCATGACCCGTACCTTGACGCAGTGTCTGTATATTTTATGGGGCCGAAAATGGCTGGTGCTGCCTTTGTTTCTGATGATATCAGGCCTGGGTATCATGGTTGTCGCATGGTCTTCCAAGCAGTATACAGCCGAAGCATCTTTGGTGCTTGATGTTCGACCAGACCCGATTTTAGGGCCTTTGGCGTCACCGGTGGATGTGGCAACTCAAGTTGAAATGATCCGCAGTGACAAGGTGGCTGCCCGCGTGGTTCAAATGTTAAACATTGCCAGCCAGGCTTCGGCCATTGAAGAATGGCGCCGCTCAACCGAAGGAAAACGGGTGCCCATGGAACGCTTTTACGCCAGTTTGCTCCAGCGCAGTCTGGTGGTGGAGCCGGTTCGACTGAGCAATATCATTCGTGTCAATTTTACCTCGCCTGACTCGGCTTTTTCTGCGGCGGCAGCCAATGCTTTTGCTCAGGCAGCCATCGACACTGCCCTTGAACTCAAAGCCGAGCCTTCGCGACAATCGGCAGAGTGGTTCCAAAAACACCTTACAGAACGTCGAAACCGACTTGAATCTAGCCAAGAAAGTCTGACCAAATACCAACAGCAAAAAGGAATGGTGATTTCTGACGGACAGATGGATCAAGAGACCGCCCGGCTGAATCTTTTGACACAACAATTGGCTGACGCTCAGGCCATGTTGGCTGGGATGAGTACTGGAACCCCAGAAGATTCTTCCCCGGATATTTTGTCCAGTAACGCCGTGTTGTCACTGAAGGCCCAAGTATCCACTCAGCAAGCGTTGCTGAGTGAAAAAGAAAGCGTCTGGGGTCCGAACCACCCCGATCGTCTGGCCATTGAATCTCGCATCAAAAGTTTAAGCAAAGAGTTGGCAATAGAGTCTGAACGGGTTCGTGGGGGGACTCGAAGCGTAGTCAGCACGGCTGCGCATAAAGTGGGCATCTTAAAAGCATCCTTGGAAGAACAAAAAAAACGGGTGTTGTCTTTAAGATTTGAACGCGACAAGGCTGCCGTTCTTTTGCGTGATGTGGCCGCAGCCCAGCACGCCTATGATGAGGCGAACCGCCGGGTGTCAGAATTTAGCGCCGGAGGCCAGACCCAAGACTCCAGTTTGCGCTGGCTGAGCCAGGCTGTCGAGCCTTTTCAGACATCGCAAAAAAAATGGGTCATTGGGTTGACTGTTTCAGTATTGGGAGGGATGCTCTTGGCGGTGGGTCTTGGTTTATTGACCGAGATCATGGACCGACGGGTCCGCAGCGTAGAAGACCTGTCCATCATGGCCGGAGCCCCGGTGTTGACGGTGTTGGGGCCACAGGTATCACGCCGTCCCCCCTGGCTGGCCTTCCGTCCGGGGGGGGGGGGGTCAACAGCGCCCCGATGTTCCACTTTTGGGAGCTCGCAAATGAGCATGCCTGTGTCATTGTTGCCGACACCACCGCGTATCCATCGCACCCTTGGTGCCATTTTGTTGGATGCTGGATTTTTATCTTCCGAGGAAATTGAACGAATACTGATTTTTCAGCGCCATGAAGCCCTCTTATTTGGAGAGTCTGCGGTTCGACTGGGTTATCTTCGATCATCGGATCTGGAATGGGCTTTGGCGCATCAGTTTGGTTGTTTTTCTTTGCCTGATTCAGTGGAGAAATCTCGATTGAGTCAAGAGTTGAGGGCAGCCTACAAACCTTTTAGCCCAAGTCTAGAACCCTTGCGTTTTTTACGCACTCAATTGATGCTGCGTTGGTACAACCCGGCCCAGCATCAAAAAGTTCTGGCCGTGGTGGGTGCAGGGCCTCGTGAGGGCCGAAGTTACGTGTCTGCCAATTTGGCCATTTTGATGTCTCAAATGGGTTTGCGCACACTCTTGATTGATGCCAACCTCAGAAGGGCACGGCAACATATCCTTTTTCGTATTGGCAATCAAAAAGGCTTATCGACTTTGCTGGCCAGTCGCTGTGGGAAGGAAGCCAGTAAACGAATTGAAGGCTTGTCAAACCTGTCTGTCTTGCCCGCTGGCCCATGCCCTCCGAACCCTCTGGATCTCCTCAGTCGCCCCGTTTTCCTTGAGTTTTTGCTGGAGGCTCAAGTTGATTTTGACATTCTGTTGATTGATACGCCGGGGGCGCTTGAGGGTGAAGATGCGGTGCTGGTGGCGCGAGCAGCCGGTTTCGCGATTTTATTGGCCCGCCCGCGCCTGACCCGTGCTGCCTTATTCACTCATCTGGTTGGCAGCCTACGTTTGGCAGGAGTGACTTTGGTCGGTACCGTGCTCAACGAGTTCTCTGAACGAGGTGCCGACCGATGAATAAATTGGGGGGATCTGCGCAAATATCAGTACCTACTTTATTGATCAAGCGGTCACTGCCTTGGAGTACGGCATGGTCGACGGGGGTGTGCGCCTTCGCTGGATTTTTAGCCCTTTACGCCCCCGTATATCTTTGGGCTGCAGCGTCGATTTGGTCCCGGGAGGAGCATGCTCACGCACCTTTGGTGTTGGCCGTGGTGGGCTTGCTCTTGTGGTCGATGCGCACTGATTTGTCATCGGCCCTGGGGGACCCCCAATGGTGGCCGGGCAGCTTGGTGCTGCTGGTCGGCCTTGGCTTGTATTTGATCGGTCGGGCTTTGTCTTTGTCAACTTTTGAGATGGCCTCACAAATTCCCGTTCTGGCGAGCGTACTATGGATTTTGGGCGGTATAAAAGCCCTAAGGCGAGCTTGGTTTGCACTTTTTTATTTGATTTTTACGATTCCACTTCCTGGGATATTGGTCGACAGCCTCACTGGGCCATTAAAAATATGGATCTCCACGATAGTGGACAATGGTTTGTATACCTTGGGCTACCCGATTGCCAGAAACGGGGTGACTCTTTCTGTGGGGGCTTACCAATTGTTGGTGGCAGATGCCTGCTCAGGCTTAAATTCGATGTTCAGCCTGATGGCCGTGGGCACGCTTTATATGTACCTGATGCGTCGTGGTAGTTGGTGGCATGGTATGTTCATGTTGCTGGCCATCATGCCGGTGGCTTTTTTGGCAAATGTGGTGCGGGTCACAGCCCTGGTTCTCCTTACCTATCATTTTGGCGATGAGGTCGGGCAGGGCTATTTGCATGGCTTGGCAGGGTTGCTACTCATGCTGGTGTCTCTGGCGGTTTTGTTTGCCTGGGATGCCCTCTTGTTCAGGGTATTGGCGAGGCCCCAAGGTGCCTGAGCACCTGAGAGCCTGGCTGGTTATTTTGGGGCTTTCGACCCCTCTTTGGTTGTTCGCAAAAGTGGTGTTGTCCGATCAAGCCATCGCCGGCTCGGCTTTTGTTCGACAACGCAATCTTTGGTTCTTACTGACCACTTTTGCTTTTTTGTCGCATGATTTTTGGTTTTTTATATTTTTGGCCACACTTGCCATTCTGATTGGGTCTTGGCGCAGCGAAACCCGACTCACCTTGTTTTGCGGCTTGTTGTTTGTGATACCTCCCTTGGCCGCTGATATTTCCGGGCTGGGGGTATTTCACTACCTTTTTAATTTGAGTTACCCGCGTTTATTGGCCCTGCTTTTATTGTTGCCCGCATGGTGGTTTCTCAGAAAAGAGCCTGAGACGGATCGATTTGGATCGTTACTGGCCGATCAATTTTTGCTTGGCTTGATTGTTCTGCCCTTGATTTTGCAATTTGTTCAAGCTCACGATACCCTCACCAATATCGCACGTTCTGGGTTTTACAGTTTTCTGGACTTTTTTTTACCTTATTATGTGGCCAGTCGCAGCGCCAAAACTTGGGAGGCTTTGCGTCAAGTCTTGGTGGCTTTTGTGCTGGCGATTTTATTATTGGCACCCGTTGCTCTGTTTGAGTATTGGCGAAAATGGTTGTTGTATGCCAGTTTGGCGCCCTCTATGGGCGTGTCTTGGGAGCTCGGTGCCTACCTGCTGCGAGGAAGCGATCTGCGTGCCATTTCCGCTGCCGGTCATGCCTTGTTGCTTGGATATTTAATGGTCATTGCTTTGAGTCTTTATGGCTGCGTTTGGGCTGCGCTACGATCCAAAGCCAGCGGAGCTTTGGGGTTGGCACTTTTGATCGGTGGGATCTGGGCTCCAATATCCCGTGGCCCCTGGCTGGGGGCTTTGGCAGGTTTGCTTGTCCTCATTGTCACTCACCCTCGTCCCCTGAGGCAGCTCACTATTCTGGGCTTGATTTCTGCCATAGCGGTTGGAATTTTGTCGGTCAGTCCATGGGCTGAGAAAATCCTTTCGGTTTTACCCTTTGTTGGCACGATTGATGAGTTCAATGAAACTTATCGCAAGCGTCTTTTTGAAATTTCTCTGGATGTGATTGCCATGAATCCTTGGTTTGGATCGTTCACCTACCTCCATTTGCCAATCATGCAGTCATTGAAGCAGGGGCAGGGCATTATTGATATTGTCAATTCTTATATTGGGGTTGCGTTGACCTATGGGCTGGTGGGTTTGGCCCTGTTTATGGGTTTATTCCTGTGTGCTCTTCGGGCCGCATGGTGGAGTTGGCGGGCAAGCTGTTTGGCGGAAGAAGGGCATACGGTGGCACGAGCTTTGCTGGCAACTTTGGTGGCGGTGATGGTCACCCTGGTGGGCGTCAGCAGTATCGGCACCATTGGCACGGTGAATATGCTGTTGGTTGGCCTGTGTGTGGGGTGTGGCAGGCTGGCTTTTCGAATGAAGTCTGAGAAGGAGTCTCAGTCTGAAGGCTTTTCCATGATCCAAAAAGAACCTTGGAACGTTGATCATGGGCGCACCCAGGTGGCATCATCTTGACTGAATGCTCAGCCCAAGCCCACCCTTTGAAATAGTGAGCCGGGCATCCGCTTGACTGTGCCCGCCAACTCAAAATCCAGCAATTCTGCTTGCAGGCGTTGTATAGCGATGCCCGTGCGTATGGCAAGAGATTCCAGGCTGATGGGTTCATAGCCCATGGACTCTAAAATCGGGTGAGAGGCCATACCATCTTGGTGGATGGTGTTGCAAATTGGCTCGAGCCTTGAGGGAGGGGCTGAGTGCCAGCGTAATTCTTCAAGAATATCTTGCTCTGTTTCAACCAGTTTGGCACCTTGTTTGATCAGCAGGTGGCAGCCGCGAGAATGGGGAGAGTGAATCGACCCGGGAATCGCAAAGACTTCTCGCCCAGCCTCTATCGCCAGTCTGGCAGTAATTAAAGACCCAGACTGGAGAGCCGCCTCGACCACCAATGTGCCCCGGCTGAGCCCTGCAATCAGTCGATTCCGTTGAGGAAAATGCGATGGCCTTACAGAAGCTCCTGGGGGGTACTCGCTGAGCAGCAGCCCTTTTTCGACAATTTCTTTGAAGAGGTCAGAGTGCTGCCTCGGATACACCCGATCCAGGCCAGTTCCCACCACAGCGATGGTGCTGCCTGCACCCTGAAGGGCTCCTTGGTGAGCTGCCCCATCAATGCCTTGTGCCAACCCTGAAATAATCGTCAAGCCATGGTGGCTTAAAGATTCGGCAAATGCAAACGCATGATCAAGCCCTTGGGGCGTCGGGTGTCGGCTGCCAACCATCGCGAGCAAAGGCCGCTGTAGCCACTGAAGATCGCCAAAAGCATAGACTAAAAGCGGAGGGTCAGCAATTTCAAGCCAAGCTGCCGGGTAGAGATCATCACCCAGCGTGATCATCGAACGTGGCCCATCTGTTTGAAATTCAAGCCAGTCCCACGCTTTTTGAATAAGATCAGGCAGATCAGGGGGGGGGCGCTCAAGGGCTTGGGCCACAGAGTGCCCAAGGATTTCACGCCAAGCCCGAGCACCCGCTGATAAAACCAGTTGCGGTGACCCAAATGCAGCAAGAAGCTTTCTGACCGAGCCACGACCCACACCCGTGGTGCACAAAAGCCGAAGCCAGGCAGCGAGCTCATCTTGATCCATCATGGTAGACAAGGCATTGCAAGGCAAAAAAGTTCAAGGCTGCCCGATTCGATCTCCTCGCTTGACTGAATCAAAAGATGACATGATCAATCCGTACGAAACCCGATCAAAAACTTGAAACACCATCAGGTTTCCGTTGTTTTCATCAGGCAATTTGAGATTGATTTTTTCAGGAGTGGTTCGGTCGGTTGTGCTGATGCCCGCACGCCACAAAGACAGCACATGCCCCGGCTCAAGGCCGTCAACAGCGCCACGGTTGATGGCGATAATTTGATTTTTGGCGGCATGAATGGCTTCACCATAGACAGAAATGACTCGTCCATCAATGGGGCGAGTGGGTGGGCGGGGGACAAAATTCTTATATTCTTGATGTGCCAAGGTTGCCAGACGGTCACCGATACGCACCTCTTGTCGAGTCGATGTGATGGACACCGTGGCCGGCACCACAAACGGTTTACCGCTGGCATCGATCCCAGAATCTCCCTCCCGAACAAATTCAGCACTGCCTACGTAAGCGGCTTCAAAACCAAGTACTTCTTGCGTGATGGGGTCGGTCAAGGGTTTGGCTTCACGGTAAATACGATATTTTGGCGTTGTAAGTTGGATGTCCCCGCGGACATACGCGATGTCTCCAGTGGTGATGATCACCCGGTTTTCTGGAGCAGCCACCACCCGGGGGGCATTTTCCAGTTCATTGGTTTGCAAAATCACTGCCTCGTTGAGGAAAGGTTCAATCTGCGAAAGCTTGATGGGAGGGATGGCGTCCAGGCCCATATTTTCAGATCGGGTTTGAGGAGAAAGCTTTTCA
>JBEIRS010000344.1:0-1489 GCA_040375795.1 Methylibium sp. | reverse complement strand
CTTGTGCCAAATAGGGGTGCTTGAAACTGACCCCTTTCAACCCTGCCGCTGACAATTCCTTGAGATAATCAAAAGCCGAGCCCCACCGGGCATTGACCCGCAGCGCCATAGGGGCGTGCTGATTATTGGCGTGGACGATATGTTCCCATTCTTGCGGCCAATCTTGACGAAGCCGGTCAATCCACCATGCAGGATGCTCGGTGTGAACCACTTGATCTGTACTCAGATGCGGCACGAGGCTCTCGCGTTCACGTATAAATCGGCGTAGTATCGCATTGGCAAATGGCGCACTGCGGGCATCAATTTTTTTGATTGCCATGACGGCTTGATTGACCAGTGTGTGGTCTTTATATGAAGCTGCATCGGGGCCTTCGGTGGGCCACAACAGGGCAAGTGCGCACAATAGCAAGGCATCAACTTCGGTTCGCGGTGGCCGAGGGGCCAAGGCTTTGCGCGCGGCTTGGGCCCCCGCGAGGCGCCGCAAAACAGCAAAGCTCAGGGCCTGTATTCCGGGCCGCAGAGCCACAGGGCTGTGGGCTAAGGCATCAGTCAATGAGTGACCTTGACGTACCGATTGAACCGCCTGAGCGGTGTAATGTAATTGGATTGAAAGGGCAGGAGAGATGTCCGTTTTTTTCACCACGTCAGCCTACGTCTTGTCCAGCGCAATCAGCCTTCAAGCCTTTGTTGAAAAACCAAACCTGCATGCTCCCTCAGTGCATGAAATTGAATGCGTGGCCAATTGGCTTGAATGGCTCGAAGCTCGGGGGCATATTCAACCAATACAGTGGGGGCATCCACTGCATCATGGGCGACGCGATGAGAATTGGCATCGATAAATCGTTTGAGCTCATGGGCATCATCAGAAGTCACCCAGCGCGCCACTTGAAATCGGCTGGGTTGAATGCGGGCTTTCACTCCATATTCATGCTCAAGTCGGTGTACCACCACATCAAATTGTAACTGACCAACCGCACCCAGTAGCAATACAGAGCCGGCCACGGGTCGAAACACTTGAATGGCTCCTTCCTCGCCCAATTGAGTCAAACCCGCCCGAAGTTGCTTGCTGCGTAAGGGGTCAGCCACCTCGACAGTACGAAATATTTCCGGAGCAAAAAAGGGCAAACCGGTGAATTGAAGTGCTTCACCTTCAGTGAGGGTGTCTCCGAGTTGAAGCACCCCATGGTTGGGAATGCCAATGATGTCTCCAGGGTAGGCTTCTTCCAGTAACTCACGCCGTTGAGACAAAAATGAAACCACGGTATGAGGGCGTATCTCTTTGCCCGATCGCATCACCTTGAGACGCATGCCGCGCTCAAAGTGCCCAGAGGCCACTCGAATAAATGCAATACGATCTCGGTGTGCGGGATCCATATTGGCTTGAATTTTGAACACAACACCACTGAACTTAGGTTCTTCGGGCTGAACCTGGCGTTGAATGGCGTTTCGTGGCCCCGGGGGAGGTGCCCACTCGACCAAGGCATCAAGT
>JBEIRS010000120.1:0-5145 GCA_040375795.1 Methylibium sp. | reverse complement strand
TGTTGCCTCAAGAATTAAGAGCCATGAGCTCTGAGCAGCAACTTTTGATTTATGAAAGCCTGACAGCACCAGTGTTGGCCGAAAAAATCAGGTACTATAAAGACCCCTTGCTTAAAAAACGTTTATACCCCAAAGTTGAAATTCCGAAACTCGATTTCGATTGATTATCTTATCCAGGCTCCAGGCAGAGTCATGATTAATTTTCATGGGTAGAGACTGCAAGGGAGTCAAGAAATGATTTACAGGGCTGACTCAAAAAATATTAGCTAAAAACTGGCTTAAATACGATTGAAAACCCCTCCATCCGCCTTATTAAAAACTCGATCAACCAAGCGTGGCCCAATTTTATCAAGGGGTAGTACCTCACTGGCAGCGCCCGCCGCAATAGCCTCTCGAGGCATGCCAAATACCACACAGGTGGCTTCATCTTGAACAAAGTTATAGCCGCCAGCATCTAACATGGCGCGCATGGCTGTTGCTCCATCGGCACCCATGCCTGTCAGCATGATACCGATTGCATTGGGCCCCACCACACGAGCCGCTGACTTGAAAAGCACCTCCACCGACGGCTTATGGCGATTGACAGGCTCACCATCTTGAACCCGAGCCACATAATTGGCACCACTACGCTCCACAAACAACTGCATCCCTCCAGGGGCCACGTAGGCATGGCCTGGAAGGATTCGCTCGCCGTCCTTGGCCTCTGCCACACGAATGCGGCAGATACTGTCAAGCCTTGCTGCATAACTGCGGGTAAAACCAGGTGGCATATGCTGAGTGATCACAACCGCAGGACAATCAGGGGGAAGACTCAACAACACCTCCTTGGTCGCTTCAGTCCCGCCTGTTGACGCCCCAATAAAAATGATTTTTTCTGTTGAAAGCCTTCGAAAACTTTGCGGCTGAACCGAATGGCCCCCGACATGGGAAGGGGTGGAGCTGGAAGCCGAAGTCGCTTGACGCGGCGTAGTTTCTAAATGGCCCTGTGTGCTCACCGCAGGTGGCGGGCGCCGTAATTTGGCTCTAGCGGCCACACGGATTTTTTCGGTGATGTCATGCGCTAAAAGCTTGAGGCCATCGGCCACACCAATTTTGGGCTTGGCAACAAAATCAATGGCGCCCAATTCCAGCGCTTTCAATGTCACATCAGCCCCCCGCTCTGTCAGCGTGGACACCATCACCACAGGCATTGGGCGCAGTCGCATGAGCTTGCCAAGAAAATCAATGCCATCCATCCGCGGCATTTCAACATCAAGGGTAATGACATCTGGATTCATCGAACGAATCATTTCCCGAGCAACCAAGGGGTCGCTGGCGGCGCCAATGCACTCCATGTCGGGCTGTCGATTGATAATTTCTGTAAGCAAACTTCGCACCAGTGCGGAATCATCCACCACAATGACTCGGGTCTTTGGCATGTTGATCTCCATTCATCATTTATTTATGTCGTACAGCAACACTGAACCTGCCCCTGCCCCTGAGGGTATGACTTTTTCGGCTGCAGCCCGATCTTGTGCAATCAGGTGATCTGGATTGGTGGGGGCCAAACGCTTGACCATCGCTTTGCCACTGACTGGCAAAAAACACACCTTCCGTGGATAGACTTCCATGACGTCTTTGGAAACGACTGGAATACGTTCTGTTTTTAGATAATTCATGACAAAAACAGTATTACGCTCACCTATATTGATTGCGCTCATTCCTTTGATCACCTGCCCCCCGCCAAATATTTTGGCTTCCAGGGAAGATCGGGACGCTCCCAATTTAAGAAGTTCATTGATCAATAATTCCATCGCGAATGATCCATAACGCGCACAATCACCATCGCCATCAGGGAGCATAAAATGATTCATTCCGCCAACTTTAGCCACCCGATCCCAAAGGCAAGCTGAAATACAAGAACCCAAAGTGGTCATAATCAAGATTTCTTCACTGGAGACATAGTATTCTCCTGGAAGGATTTTGACAGCTTCTGTGCGAAAATGGGACTCATAAAAGAAAAAAGAAGCCTCACCTGGTTTTCGTGGCCGTGAATTTAATTCTTGTAATCTTGAATTACCATTCGATACCAAGACATGATTCATTAAGAAACCTTTGCATAAATGGTTTTTCCGCGCAAATGAAAAAGATCCCTCGAATCACTAAAATTTTCTGAGTGCCCCACAAATAAAAAACTATTTGGCTTCATGACAGCATGTATTTTTTCAAGCACTTTTCTCTGGGTATCGTCATCAAAATAAATCATGACATTTCGGCAAAATACAAAATCAAACATTTCACCAAGCGACCACTTTGAATCTGTCAGATTGTGAACCCGAAAATCTATAAAACGGGCGACTTCAGTGCGAATTCTGATACGACCAGCATTTTCCCCTTTGCCTTTTAAAAAATGGCGACAAAGACGTTCAGTGGTCAGCCCTCGGGATTCTGCAGGGTAAATTCCTTGACGAGCCACGGCCAGCACTTTGGTATCAATATCGCTGCAAATAATTTTGACATCTGCTCTTTGGCCTAGGGTTTCCAGCACCGTCATGGCAATAGAATAAGGCTCCTCACCCGTTGACGCTGCATTACACCAAATTCGAATAGGTCGGGATGCACGATCAGAAAGCATCTTGGCAAGCTCATGGAAATGATGATCTTCCCGAAAAAAAGCGGTCAGGTTGGTGGTCAGACAATTGACAAATTCTTGCCATTCTCGTTCTGCCGCAGCACCCGAACTGCTTTCCAACATCTGAAGGTAACTCGTAAAAGATTGATACCCTGTTTCACGCAATCGACGCGACAAACGGCTGTACACCATCGCCTGCTTGCCTGCGTGCAAATTGATCCCGGCACGTTGATAAATCAATTCACGCACACGGTTAAAATCAGCCACCGAATAAGCAAATTCTGGCTCGCTCACCACAGGCGGTGAATCACTCGCAGATCCCAGTGTCTGGCCCGGCAAAACAACACCCATCTTTTCCCCCGTCATGATGTTTTACAAACTCAAGCCTTCATGCTGAGTGTCCAGCTTCATCAATTTTCTTATCGGGTCGAGTGTGGCTTTTCTGTAGGGGTCTAAAGGCTCAAGTTGATCGAGAAAGTGCAAGCTTTTCAACGATGAAGCCAAAAGGCCTTTAAAAAACCTCTACTGGGATCCTCATGGTTGAGCTGGCCTGTCGCGGGTGGATGATCTCCAGCGAATTTTGAAGCCTGTCGCGGGTGCGAGTGTCTTGCTGCATCAGTCTGCGTCAGCACCGAGAGCGGCCAAGCAGCATGGCGTCTCCGTAGCTGAAAAATCGGTATCTCTTGCAGATGGCTTCTTGGTAAATCGAGTGAATCTGGGAATGCCCGGCAAACGCGCTGACCAACATCATCAAAGTGCTTTTAGGCAAATGAAAATTGGTGATCAATTGATCAACAACCTGAAAGTCAAAGCCCGGAGTGATAAAAATATCGGTGTCTCCCGACATGGCTTGGACTCCCCCTTCCTTGGCCGCAGACTCCAGTGCACGCAGTGTTGTTGTTCCAGCAGCAATCACCCGGGCGCCGCGTGCTTTGGCCTCTTGAATGGCCGTGGCTGTGCTTTCTGGAATGTCAAACCATTCTGAGTGCATTCGGTGCTCAGCCAAGTGTGGGGTTCTTACCGGTTGGAAGGTTCCTGCCCCCACATGCAGAGTGATTTTCGCCTTCAAAATGCCGCGTTCACTCAGTCCGCTCAGAACGGCTTCATCAAAATGCAATGAGGCGGTCGGTGCAGCCACTGCACCTGGTTGAGCTGCAAAAATAGTTTGATAACGAGATTCATCTTCTGCTGTGTCTGGATGGTTGATATAGGGTGGCAGTGGCACATGGCCATGGGTTGACAAAAGCAAAAGAGGGTCTTTAGGGAAGCGCAAATGAAACAAAGAATTGTCGGGGCCGCAGCGCCCCAGCACTTGGGCTTCAAAGGAGTTTTGCCGCTCATCGCCGAGGGTCAGGCGGGCTCCGATTGATGGGCTTTTGCTGGCTCGCACATGGGCCCATACGTCGTGGGTGCCAGCCAAAATACGCTCAACCAAAAGCTCCAGGGCCCCTCCACTGGCTTTGCGGCCATAGAGTCGGGCTTTTATCACTTGTGTGTCATTGAAAACCAAGAGATCGCCCGGGCTCAGCAGGGTGGGTAATTCTTTAAAAATATGGTGCGTTGATGGCACTTGCAGCCCATTCAAAAGCCTTGAAGCACTGCGTTGCGGACAAGGATATTGCGCAATCAATTCGGCGGGAAGATCAAAATCAAAGTCATCAAGGGTATATTGAATGGGCTTCTTCATGGAAATTAAATGGGGGGGTGCGCACAAAAGTTTTTAAAAAGCAGCATAAAGCGGCAAACTGACCGGCCAAAGACGATTTTAATTTGATGCTGCCGGCCGATCAGCGAGAATACTGATCATGACAAATTCAACTTCATCCCTTCTTGTCTCGGGGCCTCTGGCTCGGCCAAAAATTGGTTTTGTATCTTTGGGTTGCCCCAAAGCATTGACCGATTCTGAATTGATTCTCACCCAACTGCGTGCAGAGGGTTATGAAACATCGAAAACCTTTTCCGGCGCTGACCTGGTGATTGTGAACACCTGTGGTTTCATTGATGATGCCGTCAAAGAAAGCCTGGACACCATCGGCGAAGCACTGGCTGAAAATGGCAAAGTGATTGTCACGGGCTGCCTCGGGGCCAAGGCAGGTAGAGAAAGCGGCAATCTGGTGCGGGAGGTTCACCCGAGTGTCTTGGCGGTGACCGGGCCTCATGCCACCCAGGAGGTCATGGATGCCGTTCATTTGCATGTGCCCAAACCCCATGACCCTTTTATTGATCTCATTCCGCCTGTTGGCATCAAACTCACGCCACGCCATTATGCTTACTTGAAAATCAGCGAGGGTTGCAACCATCGTTGCTCATTTTGCATCATTCCCAGTATGCGAGGTGATTTGGTGTCTCGCCCGGTGGGCGATGTGCTCAACGAGGCAGAGCGTCTGTTTGAATCTGGGGTCAAGGAGTTGTTGGTCATCAGCCAGGACACCAGCGCCTATGGGGTCGATGTCAAATACCGTACAGGGTTTTGGAATGGCCAACCGGTCAAAACCAAATTGTTCGATCTTTGCCAGCGCTTGGCTGATCTGGGC
>JBEIRS010000171.1:0-3848 GCA_040375795.1 Methylibium sp. | reverse complement strand
TCTTTGACCAAGGCCCCCAATTCAACAAAGGGCTTACCCCCTGGGTTGGCCGAACGGTAGAAAGTACCCACCATGGGTGATTTGACCGCATGACTGGTTTCAGTTGCCGGTACCTGGGAGGCTGATGCCACCGTCGAGGTGGCCATCGAATGTGAGGCTGGTATAGGCTGGGCTGCCACAGGAGCTGCATGATAAACAGGCGCAGGAGATCCATAGCCCGGCAGCGCATGCTGCTCAGATTTTAAAATTCTGACCTTGCCATCAGCTTCGGTAATTTCCAATTCTGAAATATTGGATTCAGACACCAAATCAATCAAAGTCTTGAGCTTACGAAGATCCATGGTCATTTTAAGAAGTAAGGATAGGCCCGGCGCAACGATCGATTGGTTCAATGCACCCGCTGTTGCAAAGCATATGCCAAGGCAGCACGGTAACCCGATGGACCTAAGCCACAAATAAGGCCTTGAGCCAAATCAGAAAAATAAGAATGATGGCGAAATGGTTCACGCCGATACACATTAGACAAATGAACCTCAACAAAAGGCAGGTTCACTGCTGCCAAAGCATCGCGCAGGGCAATGCTGGTGTGAGTGAACGCAGCCGGATTGATAATGATAAAGGAGGTTCCATCGGTCAGGGTGGCTTGAACCCGGTCAATCAAGGCCCCTTCATGGTTACTTTGAAAAGTGTCCAGCTTGACATGAGCCTTGGCAGCCATTTCTTGTAAATCGTCATTGATTTCCTGCAAGGTGGTAGACCCATAAAGCGTGGGTTCACGTGTGCCAAGCAGGTTTAAGTTGGGGCCGTGGAGAACGAGAATTTGCATGGAGGAGAATTTGGATAAAAACCCAAAGGCCTTAAAAAAAATATAAAAAGCCGGTGAAGCCTTCATGAGTGAGAGCCGTGTGGCAAAGCAAGAGGCGCGAGCAGGCGACCCAGACTGTAGGCTGATGCTGTGATCTGCCAGCCCAACCCACAAAGGCCCTCAGGCCAGGCTACGATTGCGGCAAGGAGTTTTACAGCAATGAGCCGAGTTTATGCGCAATGAGAGTCAATACGGTTTATTGATGCAAAATTAATCCATCAATCCTGCAGAATTCAATGATACCTTCATTCCTGCGTTGCTTGAAATTTAAGAAAAATTATCCCCTATTCCCTATCACGCTGATCGCCGAGTTAGGTTTGCGCGAAGCAGACATAAGCGCCCATTGCGACTGCGAACCAGAAGATCATGCCAATGAGTGATCCCAACTCGGCATCCATCACGTAGTGACCCCGGCTACTTTTTTGAATACTCCCGAAGCCTGGTTTCACGAACTCCCTGATGGGTGTCGGTTCAACAAAGACCCTGCCAAAAGTGAATATGGGCACAATTAACCATGCGGTTCCATCACAGAACAGCTGAAAAATGACCTCGATAATAGGCTGAAGGATTTCCTCAGCTATTGTACCCAGTGGCATAAAAAACCTAACGTTCGCCATATTTCTCCATCCGAGTTGATGGCGTTCTCAAGCTGCAACTTCATGATTCGATTCGGATGATGTGCGAGTCTTTGGGAGACCTTAGGCATACTTGAGCTCAGTGGCTTTGCCGCGAAATACCCAATAAGCAAACACAGTATAGGCCGCAATCGCGGGTACCGCCAAGCAGGTGCCAATCAAGATGACTTTCAATGAGGCCGGGCTGCTCGCAGCTTGCCAGAGGGTCAGTTTGTCAATCACGACATAGGGGTACAGGCTGTAAGCCAAGCCAAAAAAGCCCAGTATGAATACAAGAACAACGAGCATGAATGGCAGCCAACATAGTTTTCCGAGCACTCTTTCAGAGTTCAGCATGGCACGGGTGCCTAGCAGCGCCAGTATGGTCATGAGCGGAATCGGCAGCAGGGCAATCAACTCAGGCATACTGAACCAGCGCTGACGCACAGTGGCGCTGACCAGGGGAGTGGCTAAAGAAATCAAGGCCATCCCGAGCACCACCAGCGGCCAGACCATGCGGGCCCAGCGAACTGCCTGCCGTTGCAGTTCGCCTTCGGTTTTCATGATCAACCAGCACGCCCCGAGCAGCATATAGGCTGCCGGTAGAGCCAGAGCAATCGTGGCTGCGAAGGCGTTGTAAGCCCAGCCAGTTTGTAGACCTGTGATGTACTGGCCGAGCATCCAGCCTTGTGCCAAGGCGGCCAGCCCGGAGCCCGCAAAAAAGGCCTGGTTCCAGAAATGTTGGTGATGGGCTTGGGCCTTGGTACGAAAGTCAAAGGCAACCCCGCGAAGGATGAGGCCCACCAACATCAAAGCCACCGGCAGATACAAAGCCGTCAGCACCATCCCATGCGCCTTGGGGAAGGCAATCAAAAGGATGCCCACCCCCAGAACCAGCCAGGTTTCGTTGGCGTCCCAGAAGGGGCCAATGCTGGCAACCATCATGTCTTTTTGAGAGTGGCTGGCGTTTGGCATCAAGAGGCCAACGCCCAGGTCATAGCCATCGAGAATCACATAGGCCAGCATGGCAAGCCCCATCAAGGCCATGAAAATGATGGGGAGACTATGATCAAAACTCATGCGGCTTCTCCTGGGCTTGTGGGCAGTGGGGGCCGGGTGGGAAGGGAGGGGCTGATGTCGATGGGTTTGCTGGCCATGTACCGAAGCACGCCAATATAAGCAAAAATCAAGCTCAGGTAGAGTGCAATGTACAAAGTCAAGGTCAAGCCAATCAGGGGCGATGGCACCGAAGAGGCGACATCAGCCGTACGTAGCAAGCCAAAAACAATAAACGGTTGGCGCCCGATTTCGGTCACGAACCAGCCCGCCACCGTGGCGACCCACCCTGAAAAAGTCATGCCTGTCAAAAACCAAAGGACAAAAGGGGGCAATGCTTGAGGGCGCCACTGTCTGCGGCGTAAAAGCCACCAGCCCATCCAACTTGATATCAGCATCAGTATCCCCACCCCTACCATGATTCGAAAACTATAAAAGACCGGCGCAACAGGGGGGTGAGCACCTTTGAATTCGTTCAACCCTTTGATTTCTCCCTTCCATTCGTGAGTCAGGATCAAGCTGGCTGCGTGGGGAATCCCAAGAGCCCAATCGTTCCGGCGTTCGGCTGAATTGGGTACAGCAAATAGCAACAAAGGTGCTCCGCGCTCAGTGTCCCAGATGCCCTCCATGGCTGCAATTTTTTGCGGTTGATGTTGCAGGGTATTCAGACCATGAAGGTCTCCGACCAAAATTTGGAACGGAATAAGGACTGCTCCGAGGGTCAGACCGGTGCGCAGGACCTTGGGGGTCGAGGAGTTTTCAAGGCGGCGCAGAGTTTGCCAGGCACTCACGCCAGCCATTAAAAAAGCCACCGTGAGGGCCGAAGCAAGCAGCATATGAGTGAATCGGTAGGGAAGGGAAGGGTTGAACACAACCGCAGCCCAGTCAGTGACATGAAACTCGCCATGGATGATTTCATAGCCTGCGGGTGTATGCATCCATGAGTTCAGGCTCAAAATCCAAAAGGCGCTCATGGTGGTACCGAAAGCCACCAAGAAGGTGGCCCAGAGATGGGCGCGCTCGCTTACGCGCCCATGACCAAACAACATCACTCCCAGAAAGGTGGCTTCCAAAAAGAAGGCAGTCAAGACTTCATACCCCAACAAGGGCCCTGCCACATTCCCGACGCGCTCCATGAATCCTGGCCAATTGGTGCCGAATTGAAAACTCATGGTGATGCCGCTGACAACGCCCAGAGCAAAGGTCAGGGCAAATACCTTCGTCCAGAAGCGATAAGCCATCAACCAGGCATTGTCCTGTGAGCGCAACCAGCGCCAGCGGAAAAAAAGAAGCATCCAGCCAAGTGCGATGGT
>JBEIRS010000295.1:0-2014 GCA_040375795.1 Methylibium sp. | reverse complement strand
GGTGCTCATCCCCATTCCTCCATATTGCGCAATCACCTCGGGCAGGGTGAAGCCTTGGCTTGAGGTGGTGTAAGGGCTGATCTGCGGTGCCAGGCTCAAGCTGGCTCCGAGCTTGGAGCTGAAATGGCGGTCACTGCGGGCCAAAACACAAAAACCATCACGGCTCAGGCAGTGAAGGTTCGCCAGGTGGCTATCAGCAGCAGCGTACATCCTGCGGCGACCAAGTCATCCCAGAGAATGCCCCAGCCTTGAGAGGGCCCAGGAAGCTGATTTTCCGGTAGCTTGAAACAGCGGTCGGCCCAAGCGACAGGGCCGGGTTTGGCCGCATCAAAAATTCGAAATATCACAAAAGCACCCAGTTGCCCGATTCCATCGCTAGGGGAAACCCACCATAGAACCAGCCAGAACGCAACGATTTCATCCCAGACGATGGCGCTGGGATCTTTGACGCGCATCTGTCGAGCGGTCACTGTACAGGCCCACCAACCGACAAGCAGTGATACGGTGATGAGTATGGCCCATTGAATGTCAGACAGCCAGGGGGCCAGCACAGTGTAGGTCAACCAGGCCCACAAGGTTCCGAACGTGCCAGGAGCCCAAGGGGCCAGCCCACTGCCAAAGCCCATGGCTATCCAGTGGGCCGGGTGCGCCAACATGAATCGCACCGTGGGGCGCGTGGAAGATCCAGAAGAAAGGGGAGTCATCAATGAAAAACAGTCACCAAGAAAAATTGAGTCGCCATTATGATGAGGGTTTTGAGGCTAGTCTCGTTGCATCAGTCTGCACCAAGCCGCTCGAATGCAGCAAGACTGATGCAGAAGTACCAGACTGCCTTGAATGCCCAGCCCTGTAAAATCAAGTGATGTCGTGATTTTCACGCAGGCGTCAGCCAACAGAGCACTCGCTCATTTGGGCCGCAAACCCAGATGCTCAGGTTCTTTTTATAGTTCAAACATCGTGATTATGAACACCTCTGCCACGCTCAGTGACACTGCCTCTTTGATTGCCCACATGGGCCAGTCTGCACGTACCGCCAGCATTCCAATGGCCACAGCCAGTACCGCGGCCAAAAACAAGGCTCTGAGCGCTTTGGCGCAGCGTCTGAGAGAATCCAATACGGAGCTTTTTGTCGCCAACCAACAAGACCTCGAAACAGCCCGGGCGGCTGGGTTGTCCGGCCCCCTGCTGGATCGCCTGCGTCTGGATGCCAGCATTCTCAATACCCTGGCTGAAGGTTGTGAACAAATTGCGGCCATGCCAGATCCCATCGGTGAGCTGATACACCTTCGGCGCCGCCCCAGTGGCATTCAAGTGGGTCAAATGCGCGTGCCACTTGGGGTTTTTGGCATGATCTATGAAAGCCGGCCCAATGTGACCATCGAAGCCGCTTCACTGGCCATCAAAAGCGGTAATGCCTGCATTTTAAGGGGCGGGTCTGAGGCCATTCATTCAAATTTGGCCTTGTGGCGCTTGGTTCAAGCAGCATTGCAAGCGTCTCAACTTCCTACCCATGCGATTCAATTGATTCCAATCACGGACCGCACCGCTGTTGGAGAGCTGATCGCTTCACCTGCCGCCATTGATGTGATCATCCCTCGTGGCGGCAAAGGCTTGATTGAACGCATCAGCCGTGAAGCCAAGGTGCCTGTCATTAAACACCTGGATGGCAATTGCCATGTGTATGTTGATGCCCAGGTGGATCTGGACATGGCCGTCAAGGTCACGGACAATGCCAAAACCCAAAAATACAGCCCTTGCAATGCGGCGGAATCACTGCTGGTTCATAAGGCTATCGCGTCACCATTTTTGGCTCGTATCGGCGCCATCTTCGCCAGCAAAGGCGTGGAAATGCGCTGTGACCACCGCAGCCTGTCCCTTCTTTCTGCTGTGCCTGGAGCCAAGCTGACCCCCGCCACTGAGCAAGACTGGTTCGAAGAATATTTGGCCCCTATCATCAGCATCAAAGTGGTCGACAGCCTTGATGAAGCCATTGCGCATATCAATCGATATGGGT
>JBEIRS010000085.1:0-6170 GCA_040375795.1 Methylibium sp. | reverse complement strand
GAAGAGCGCGGCAACAAGGGAGCCGCGCTCACCACCTTCATCAGTCTCGCGGGTCGCTACCTGGTTTTGATGCCGAATAACCCTCGTGGTGGGGGCGTCAGCCGGCGTATTGAGGGCGAAGATCGCGAAGAGCTCAAAGAAAATCTTGAGCAACTCAAATATCCTCAAGGCATGAGCCTCATTGCTCGAACCGCGGGTATTGGTCGCTCGGTTGCGGAGTTGCAGTGGGACTTGAATTACATGCTCAAACTCTGGTCAGCCATTGACGGTGCGGCCAAAGCGGGTAAGGGAGCTTTTTTGATTTACCAGGAATCTTCCCTGGTGATTCGTTCAATTCGAGACTATTTCACGACCGATGTGGGTGAAATTCTCATTGATACCGATGATATTTTTGATCAGGCCTCCCAATTTATGAACCATGTGATGCCTGAATCAGCTCACAAGGTGAAACGCTACCGAGACGATGCTCCTCTTTTTAGCCGCTTTCAAATCGAGCATCAGATCGAAACGGCATTTTCCCGGACCGTGAATTTACCCTCTGGTGGAGCCATCGTGATTGACCACACAGAGGCCCTTGTGTCAGTGGATGTCAACAGCGCGCGTTCCACACGCGGTAGCGATGTCGAAGAAACAGCTACGCGAACCAACCTTGAAGCGGCTGATGAAATTGCCCGCCAGATGCGATTGCGCGACCTTGGCGGATTGATTGTGGTCGATTTTATTGATATGGATGAATCACGTAATCGACGTGAGGTTGAAAACCGCTTGCGCGATGCCCTGCGCCCTGATCGTGCCCGTGTTCAGTTCAGCAGTATCAGCAAGTTTGGCCTTCTTGAGCTCAGTCGTCAGCGTTTGCGGCCTGCACTCAGTGAGGGCAGCCACATCACCTGCCCACGGTGTAATGGCACCGGTCATATTCGTGACACAGAATCAAGTGCCTTGCAAATTTTACGCATGGTTCAAGAAGAATCCATGAAGGACAACACGGCGGCCGTGCATGTGCAAGTGCCTGTGGAAGTCACCAGTTTTTTACTCAATGAAAAGCGCACCGAGATCACCAAAATTGAGCTCAAGCAGCGTGTCACAGTTCTTTTGGTACCGAATAAAAATCTCGAAACTCCCAATTATCGTTTAGAGCGACTGCGCCACGATGATCCTCGCCTGGAAAATTTGCAGGCCAGTTACAAGATGATTGATGAACCCGAAGAAATCGTGGGCATCACCCGACGCAAGGACTTGATTGATAAAACCCAGCCCAAGCAACAGCCCATCATCAAAGGTCTGCTGCCTGAAATTCCCGCCCCCGTTGTCCCGGCCAAGACAATACAGCCCGTGACCGTAGCCCCTGCAGGCTCAAGCCGGGCTGGTGCTGGCGGTGGGTTTTTCGCCTGGGTCAAGAAACTCTTTGCAGGATCAGAGGCAGTCACCCCTGTCACAAAATCACCCTCACCGCCAGCTTCCGAGCCGATCGCAGAGACCTCCGCCCGGAGTCCACGTGAGCCTCATTCAATACGCTCCAGGCGAGGGGATCGAGGTCTTCGTCATGGACGATCCCACCCCTCCCCGTCTGATCAGAATCAAACGGAACATCAAGAGAGCCAATCAGATCCTCAGGGGAAATTTTCAGGGGCTGATGAAGTCACCCGCAGCGCATCTCAAACTTCTGTCACCACTGAATCTTTGGGCCACGGACGTGCTCACGGGCAGCGTTCACGACAAGAGCGCGAATCACGTCGGACACAAGAAGCCAAAGCACCCATCGAAAGTTCTGAAATCATGGCGTCGTCTGTCGAGGACCATGCCTTTGCTGACACCCAACCCAACCTTGATTTTCAACCTTCACCTGGAAACAATCCTTCTCAATCCAGTGGTACTCGACGTCGACGCCGGGGCCGAACAGCCCGCCATCCTCGTGAGGTCATGGGTGAGGGTCGAGAGGAATTTGCATCTGAACAGATTCTTGAAGCCACTCCCATCGCTTCAAACCCTTCAGATTTCATTCCCTCCGAGAGCCTCAACCAAGCCAGGGAAGAAATTTCAACTCAGGAGCCATCTCTTGATGCTCCTCAATTGCTTGAACCTGCCGGGGGCACGCGCCGCAGAGGGCGGGGCCGAGATCGCTTCAAAAAAGATCAACCTCCTGTTGAAGGATTATCAAGCGACTTAGACACCCTAAGTACCGAGTCCGTTCCAGAAACTCGCCTGCAACAGCCCGATGAATCGGTGCTGCCATCTTCTACCCTTGAACCTGCCGTCATTGAGTTGGCCACACCAACCGCACAGATGGAGGCACAAGAACCGCTTGCTTCAGCTTCGCCGCAGGCAAGCACTTTGGCCCCCTTCTTGTTGCCGACCGATTCATTGAGTAGGCTGGTGGCACAAGCTGGACTTGAGTGGGTTCAGTCGGATGCAGAAAAAATCCGCCAGGCCCAAGATGCTATTTCTCAAGCCCCCCCTTCCGTGCGTATTCCGCGAGAACCCAAGCCGATGATTATTGAAGACTCAGGGCCCCTGGTTCTCGTTGAAACACGAAGAGATTTGAGTCAAATCAAGCTGCCTTTTGATACCTCTGAATCTGAGCAGCCTAGATGGTGAGGATGATGCTGCCACAGCAGGCGAAAATTACCTCGGCCCAGGGCTGAGTGATTCCGAGGTTCACCGCCGAAAGAATACAGCAGCTCAAATCATGGCTCACTTTAATTTAATTGAATTGCCTTGTTGCAGTATCGGCATCGACAAAGTAAAACAGCGAGAAAAGGTCGAATGAAAAAAGGTTTTTACACCATCATGTCGGCGCAGTTTTTCAGCTCGCTGGCAGACAATGCTCTTTTTGTGGTAGCGGTTGAGCTTTTAAAAGATGCCGGTGCTCCAGGCTGGCAAGAGGCCGCCTTGGTGCCCATGTTTGCACTGTTTTATGTGCTTTTAGCACCCTTTGTCGGCCCTTTTGCAGACGCCCTGCCCAAGGGCAAGGTCATGCTGATTGCCAATCTCATCAAGGTGGTGGGTTGCGTGATGATGCTCTGGGGCGTACACCCCTTAGCCGCCTATGCTATCGTAGGCTTGGGCGCCGCCGCTTACTCTCCTGCCAAGTATGGCATCTTGACGGAGCTCCTGCCGGCTTCACAACTTGTCAAAGCCAATGGCTGGATCGAAGGCTTGACCATTGCTTCGATTATTTTGGGGGTGTTGATTGGCGGCCAGCTTGTCGGAGATGTGATCGGGGTGCGGCTTTTGAATGTCAATATTCCGGGCATTGAAACACATATTGACACGACCACCGAAGCCGCTGTAGCCACCCTGATTTTAATTTATGGCATAGCGGCCTTGTTTAACCTTCGCATTCCCTTGACAGGGGTCAAAATGCAGCCTTTTCAGCTTGGGCCTATGGCTATGGTCTGTGACTTTGCTCAATGCAATCGCCGCTTATGGCAAGACAAGCTTGGCCAAATCTCCCTGGCCACAACCACCCTCTTTTGGGGGGTTTCAGGGAATTTGCGTTACATTGTTCTGGCTTGGGCCGCCTTGGCCTTGTCCTATGACATTACACAAGCTTCAGCGCTGGTTGGTGTCGTGGCCATTGGAACAGCGGTAGGGGCGGTGGTCGCTTCGATGCGCATGAGGCTCGATGGAGCCACGACAGTCATTCCTCTTGGCATTGCCATGGGTTTGCTGGTATTGCTCATGAACCTCATCAGCAACCTCTGGGCTGCGGTACCGTTTTTGGTTATCCTTGGCGCCCTGGGTGGCTTTTTGGTGGTTCCCATGAACGCCTTGCTCCAGCATCGTGGGCATAACCTCATGGGGGCAGGCCGCTCGATTGCTGTACAGAACTTCAATGAACAGGCTTGCATTTTGGGTTTGGGTGCTTTGTATACTGGGATGACCCGTTTTGGCCTGTCGGCCTTTGTCGCCATTTCTGTATTTGGCTTGGTGGTGGCCGGAACCATGCTGCTGATTTATCGATGGCATCAATCCAACTGCCTGCTCTATAAAGACGAGATTGACCGCCTTTTGGTGCTGGCCCGCTCTGATGCGCATGGCGCGGCTCATCAAGAGCCTTCAGCCAAAAAGGTATGAATCTTTCACCCGGCTTGGCCGAGGGCGCTTTCGGCGGGACCAATAAGCCCCTGATTTCCGCCCTGGCCCTGTTATTGAATGCCCTGACTTGGGGCCTATTTTGGTGGCCTCTGCATCAGCTTGAAAGTCTTGGTCTTCACCCATTGTGGGCCACCGCCATCATGTTTGCTTTGGCCACGCTGTGGATTTCTTTGCTACAAGCACAAGCCTGGAAAGAAGCCCTCACCTCGAGGCCGCTCTGGCTGATTGCTTTGGCAGCCGGCGCCACCAATTCTGCTTTTAATTGGGCGGTGGCGAGCGGTGATGTAGTGCGTGTGGTTTTGCTATTTTACCTCATGCCCATTTGGTCTGCCATATTGGCCCGATGGCTTCTCCAAGAGGCCCTGACGCCCTGGGTTTGGGGGCGCCTGAGCCTGGCCATGGGGGGGGCGCTGGTCATTCTTTGGCCAGATTCAAACACTGAAAATCAATTTCCTTTGCCTTCTTCCTTGGCTGATGGATTGGGCTTGATGGGTGGGTTTTTCTTTGCCTTGAACAATGTGCTTTTACGTCGAGAAGCTCAAAGCAGTGGGTCAGGCCGGGCTCTGTCGATGTTTCTTGGGTGCGCCTTGGTGGCGGGTGGCTCTGGCCTGTGTTTGGCGCCGGCAGGTCATTTGCCTTGGCTGCCTTCTTTGGCTTGGCCATGGGTGCTGACTGTGACGGTGCTAAGCATGATATTGTTCATCAGTAATTTTGCCTTGCAATATGGCGCTGCCCGATTGCCCGCCAATGTTGCTGCCATTTTTATGTTAAGCGAAGTCATTTTTGCCACGGTTTCTGCCGTCTGGCTGGGGTCGGCTGAACTCACTCCGAAAGTGGTTTGGGGCGGGGGCCTGATTTTTCTGGCAGCGATTCTGGCATTCATTCCTTCATACCCATCCAAAGGCCAACATGTCCACACTTTATGATTTTGATGCTATCTCGATTCACGGAGAGGTCTTTTCCTTCCGTCAACATATGGGCAAAGTGTTCCTGATTGTAAATACTGCCAGTCAATGCGGCTTTACACCGCAGTTTGCCGGGCTGGAATCTCTCTGGAAAACTTATGCTTCACGCGGCCTCATGGTGCTTGGCTTCCCCTGCAATGAATTTGGCCACCAAGATCCTGGAAGCAATCAAGAAATTGCTTCGTTTTGCCATCTCAATTATGGGGTCAGCTTTCCCATGATGAGTAAAGTAGAAGTCAATGGCGAGAATGCCCCTCCTCTTTGGACATGGCTGACCCATGCAGCGCCTGGGGTGCTGGGTACCGAGGCGATCAAATGGAATTTCACTAAATTTCTCATCGGCAAAAGTGGTGAAGTTCTCAAGCGCTATGCCTCTGTCACTTCCCCAGAAGCCCTGGTTGATGACATTGAAAAAGCCTTGGCCGGCTGAATCTCTTGATCGCACCAAACAGCTTGATTGCCCCCTTGCACCCTTTGTGAGACACCCATGTTTGAGCATGTTGAGCCCTATCTCGGCGACCCCATCTTGACCCTCAATGAAGCCTTCGGACAGGACCCTCGCTCCAGCAAAGTCAATTTATCCATCGGCATTTACTTTGATGATGACGGACAACTTCCAGTGATGCGTGCTGTTCGTGAGGCCGAGGCTTCTATGGCGGGCACCGTGAGCGCTCGACCTTACCTGCCCATGGAAGGCTTGGCGGCCTATCGCCAGGCGGTGCAACACCTGCTTTGGGGCGCGGATCATGAGGCCGTCAAGAGTCAGCGAATTGCCACCATCCAGACTGTGGGTGGCTCTGGAGGGCTCAAAGTAGGTGGTGATTTTCTCAAAAGTTACTTTCCTGACAGCGACGTCTGGGTCAGTGACCCCACTTGGGACAATCATCAATCCATCTTTCAGGGGGCCGGATTGAAGGTTCATAGTTACCCCTACCATGACCCTCGCAGTGGCGGCTTGCGCTTTGACGATATGCTGGCCACCTTGCAAAACGTGCCACCACGCAGCATCGTGCTGTTGCACGCTTGTTGCCACAACCCCACCGGTATTGATTTATCCGATTCTCAGTGGCAGGCGCTGATCCCGGTCATTCAGTCCCGGCAACTTAT
>JBEIRS010000233.1:0-2816 GCA_040375795.1 Methylibium sp. | reverse complement strand
GGGCAGGTCGCAGACTGAACGCAGGCAACAAAGTGTCGTGAGTCCCCCCTTTGAGGTCGATCAAGATATCGATATCAAGATCACGAACATGCTCGGCCATACGATAAAAACTCAAGCCACGCACATCGTGAAAATGTTCGCTTGAACATTCAACCCGTCGCCGTAAGTCACTGCCGTCGTCAGGCCCGTTGGAAAATAAAAAAATCTCGAACCTTGAACGATCATGGTGTTCTAGCATTTCCACCATCAATTGAGAGGTTGCATGGTTGCAAAAATCGGCAGAAACATAGCCCACCCTGACACGCCCTTCCTGGCGCGGTGATCTCACTTTGGGCCACGCTGGAAGGTCTCGGGCGGCATGGGCTGCAAAATGTCGTGCCACTTTGAGTTGTTCCAGAGGGTCATTGATCAAAACCGCATGCTGAAATGCTCCGGTCTGAACCAGCGCACCATCAGGGAGCTTTCCCACAGCATCTCGAAGCTCAAACATGCTTTGCTTTGCCCGGGTCCATTGCAAAGTGTCACGCTCCAAAATGAGTAGCTGAGCCCTGGCAAACATTTCCCCGTCTTCCAGCCCCAAAGACAGTGCTGTTCGAATGCACTCGGCGGCTTCGGCTTTCAGACCTAAATCTTTGAAAGACATCCCCATGCGGTAGTGGGTAACAGGCTGATCCAACTTCATTCTAAGGGCCTGCATAAACACTTTGATGGCTTCATGATGCCGGGATTCTTGTTGCAAGGCCACTGCCAAAGAAACCAAAAAATCATGGTCTTTCGGTATATGGGAGGGGGCTGATACCAACGTATTGATCGCCTCAGAATGACGGCCTAAAGACAGCCAAGCATGAGCCTCAAGGGTGTAAGTGAGTAAAAAGTCAGGATGAGCCAGATGGCTCTGGCGAGCCATTTCAAGGGCCAACTCAGGCTGTCCGGCTTTGATCAAAGCATGGATGGCAGCCACTCCGTAAGCGCCATCTTGAGACCAGTGGCAGGCATGAATGAATGCTTCTGCCGCATCGGCCCAACGCTCTTTTTGAGCAAAAGATTGGCCCGTTTTCCATTGCTGATAGGCTCGAAGCTGTCCTGCAGGGGCCCCCTTTGGCGGTGGGTGACTGGGGGTGGGAAGGTCAATGGCCATGATTTTTTGGGGTATTTAGCCTGGATAGATGGTGAAACCAAACACTCTTTTTAATCAATGATTTGGCCACCACAAAAAGAGACTCAACACCCTCAGCTTAAACATCTAAGCTCGCAGCGAAATCTCAAAATAAGCGGGTATTTGGCTGCTAGAAGACTCTGCCGGGCTGGGTCGTCTATACTCTGGGGGTTTGTCTTTTCCACCCTCGCATCAAGTTTTCATGATTCAAATTCCCGTCACGGGGTTTGAGCCCAGCCTTCATGGTCATGAACTCTTGGGCGCACAAAAATCACAACGGAGAATCCCGTGTTGCCCGTTCTGCCTCCCGCCGTTCTTGCCCTTGCAGACGGTTCGGTCTTCCTGGGCCATTCCATCGGTGCATCAGGTCAAACCGTGGGCGAAGTGGTCTTCAATACCTCGCTCACTGGCTATCAAGAGATCCTGACGGACCCGAGTTATTGCCGACAAATTGTCACACTGACTTATCCTCATATCGGTAACACTGGTGTGAACGATGAGGATGTTGAGTCTGATCGCGTTCATGCAGCCGGCTTAATCATCAAAGATCTGCCGCTCTTGGCCTCTAATTTTCGAATGGGGTTGACTCTCTCAGACTATTTGGTTCGAGAAAATTGTGTCGCTATTGCCGGAGTTGATACGCGCCGTTTAACACGCCTTTTACGTCAGAAGGGTGCCCAAAACGCTTGTATTTTGACACTCCCTGATGGGCAGGCCATGGGGTCTGAGCAAATAGATGCCGCGGTTGCGTATGCGCGCTCAGCAAGCTCTATGGCGGGCCTTGATTTGGCGAAACTCGTGACCCGTCAAGAGCATACGGTCTGGCTTGAAACCGAGTGGCGCCTTGGTCAAGGCTATGGCCGCGTCTCTGACCCTCAATTTCATGTGGTGGCCTATGATTTTGGTGTCAAGCGCAATATTTTGCGGATGTTGGCCAGCCGGTCTTGCCGTCTGACTGTGGTGCCTGCCCAGACTTCTGCTGCGGATGTGTTCAAGCTTAACCCCGATGGTGTTTTTCTCAGTAATGGCCCCGGTGACCCGGAGCCCTGTGATTACGCTATTTCTGCGGCTCGAACGCTCATCGAGAGCGGTTTGCCTACCTTTGGGATTTGCCTGGGCCATCAGATTTTGGCCTTGGCTTCGGGGGCTCGCACCTTCAAGATGAAATTTGGTCATCACGGAGGCAACCATCCTGTGAAAGATCTTGACACCGGCCGTGTGAGCATCACCAGCCAAAACCACGGTTTTGCAGTTGATGAAAAGAGCCTGCCAGCCAACCTCCGCCCTACCCATGTGAGCCTTTTTGATGGCACTCTCCAAGGCTTGGCCCGTACTGATCAACCGGCTTTTTGTTTCCAGGGTCACCCGGAAGCCTCACCAGGCCCACATGATATCGCCTACCTCTTTGACCGCTTTACTCAACTCATGTCTGTGCGCTTGAGGGAGAAAAATTATGCCTAAGCGCCTTGATATCCACTCTATCTTGATCATTGGTGCTGGCCCGATCATCATTGGGCAAGCCTGTGAATTTGACTACTCTGGGGCTCAGGCTTGCAAAGCTTTGCGTGAAGAGGGTTACCGCGTTATCCTGGTCAATAGCAATCCGGCCACGATCATGACCGATCCTCAAATGGCGGATGTCACCTACATTGAGCCCATC
>JBEIRS010000149.1:0-4201 GCA_040375795.1 Methylibium sp. | reverse complement strand
CAACCCCCAACCTCTATCAAAGAATCCCTGGCCTCGCGTGTGAAGGTGATTTCACGCATGGACATCTCTGAAAAGCGAGTTCCTCAAGATGGCAGGATGAAACTCACGTTTGGCACTAAAACGATTGATTTTCGGGTCAGTACGCTTCCTACACTTTTTGGAGAAAAAATCGTCATCCGAATTCTGGATCCCTCCAGCGCCAAGCTGGGGATTGATGCCCTGGGTTATGAAAAAGAAGAAAAAGAACGGCTGCTTAACTGCATCAGCCGGCCCTATGGAATGATCCTGGTCACTGGCCCAACAGGGTCAGGAAAAACAGTTTCTTTGTACACCTGTCTCAATATTTTAAATCAACCGGGAGTGAATATATCAACGGTTGAAGACCCTGCCGAAATCAATCTTCCTGGAATCAACCAGGTGAACGTCAATGATAAGGCGGGCCTGACCTTTGCTGCGGCCCTCAAGTCCTTTTTGCGACAGGATCCAGACATCATCATGGTTGGCGAAATTCGTGATCTGGAAACAGCAGACATTGCCATCAAAGCAGCCCAGACCGGTCACTTGGTGATGTCTACCCTACACACAAATGATGCCCCAACCACATTAACTCGGCTCATGAATATGGGGGTGGCGGCGTTCAACATTGCTTCGAGCGTTTTACTCATTACAGCACAACGTTTGGCTCGCAAACTGTGTGAAACTTGCAAAACTCCTGCCGATTATCCGTCATCTGTCTTGATCGCCGCAGGCTTTCAAGAAGAAGATCTGGACGGAACCTGGATTCCTTATCGGGCAGTCGGCTGCCCGGCCTGCAATGGTGGTTATAAAGGGCGGGTGGGTCTTTACCAGGTGATGCCAATCAGCGAAGATATGCAAAAAATCATCCTTACTCAAGGTACGGCCGTGGACATTGCCCAACAGTCGCAGCGTGAAGGCATTCGAAACTTGCGTCAATCAGGCCTTCTCAAGGTACGACTTGGAGTCACAAGCCTTGAAGAAGTCATCTCTGTCACCAATGTTTAGCATGGCCAAAATTTCACTATTTTTTAACTCACCCATACCCCGCACCCAGTGATACCGGAGAAATCATGGCGACAGCAGCAGTTAGCGTAAATAAAAAGTCCAAAGATGTTTTATTTCAATGGGAGGGAAAGGATAAAACCGGAAAAATCCACAAGGGTGAATTGCGAGCCAGCGGTGAGGCCGCCGTGAGCGCCAGTTTACGCCGTCAAGGGATCATGGTCACGACGGTCAAACGGCGGAAAGTTTCGGGCGGCAAAGCCGTCAAGCCGAAAGATATTTCCATTTTTACCCGGCAACTATCGACCATGATGAAAGCCGGGGTACCACTGGTTCAGTCTTTTGATATTGTCGGAAAAGGAAGCACAAACCCCCGCCTCACCAAGCTTTTGAACGATATCCGCAGCGATCTTGAAACAGGCAGCAGCCTGTCTGTTGCCTTTCGTAAATATCCCCTCTACTTTAATGCCCTTTACTGTAACCTTGTTGAAGCTGGTGAAGCTGGGGGTATCCTGGAAGCCATCCTCGACCGATTGGCGCTTTATCAAGAAAAAACCTTGGCGATGAAGGCCAAGATCAAATCGGCCCTGCTTTACCCCATCGCTGTGATCGTCGTGGCTTTTATCGTGTTGGCGGTCATCATGATTTTTGTCATTCCGGCGTTTAAAAGTGTTTTTGAAAGCTTTGGCGCCAACCTTCCAGCCCCAACCTTGCTTGTGATGGGGATGTCCGATATTTTCGTGAAGTGGTGGTATGCGATTTTCGGATTCATCGGCGGGGGAATTTACTTTTTTCTACAAAGCTGGAAGCGATCCAAACGAGTACAAGAGATCATGGATCGGCTTTTATTGAAACTGCCCATTTTTGGGCCGTTGGTTTATAAATCAGCGCTTGCCCGCTGGACCCGCACCCTGGCCACGCTTTTTTCGGCTGGGGTTCCATTGGTGGAAGCCCTGGATTCTGTGGGCGGTGCGTCGGGCAATGTTATTTTTCTGGATGCCACCAAACGCATTCAAAAAAGCGTTTCCTCGGGAATTTCGCTCACCACATCCATGGAATCTACCGGTATTTTTCCGGTCATGGTACTTCAAATGTGCTCTATTGGTGAAGAATCAGGCTCACTGGATCATATGCTCAGCAAAGTGGCCGAGTTCTTTGAAGAAGAGGTTGACGAAGCCGTCAAAGGTATCTCCAGCTTGATGGAGCCTTTCATTATTGTGTTCCTTGGCACTTTGATTGGCGGGATTGTGGTATCCATGTATCTCCCCATTTTCAAGCTTGGCCAAGTGGTTTGATTTTCCATCATACTTTCCCATACCATGCTAGACATCCTTCTCTCTCCTTGGGCTTTAGGGTTATTTGGCCTTTGTGTGGGCAGTTTCCTGAATGTTGTCATTCATCGTTCCCCACTCATGCTTGAGCGAGAGTGGCGGGCTGACGCTGCACAAATACTAGGAATGCCCCTGCAAGGGCCGGTGGCGCCCTTGAACTTGTCTCAACCACGATCACGGTGCCCTTTTTGCGGCCACCACCTTGCCTGGTATGAAAATATCCCTGTCATTAGTTTTTTTCTCTTGGGGCGAAAATGCTCTTCTTGCAAAACACCTATTTCGTGGCGCTATCCATTCATTGAAATCCTCACGGCTTTGCTATTTGTCCTGATCAGCTGGCGGTTTGGCCCCGAGCCAGTTGCCATTCTCTGGTGTGCCTTTGCAGCCATGCTGATCGCTCTGTCAGGGATTGACTGGGACACCACCTTGCTGCCTGATCATTTGACGTATCCACTTTTATGGGGCGGGCTGCTTGCTGCCGCCGCTGGATGGACGGTTCCTTTGGATGTTTCAGTGTGGGGGGCCGCGGCAGGCTACCTTTGTCTGTGGTTGGTTTACTGGGGCTTTAAACTTTACACTGGTCAAGAGGGTATGGGTTACGGTGACTTTAAGCTGTTGGCCGCTTTAGGAGCTTGGCTCGGGGTCAAGATGCTGATTCCTGTGATCATGGCGGCTTCCCTGATCGGTGCGCTGGTGGGCATGGGAATGAAAGTCCAGCAATCCCTTAGAGAGGGGCGTTATGTTCCATTTGGCCCATTTTTGGCGGGTGCGGGCATTGCCGTGATGCTGATCAATCCTGCGACCATTTTGGCCTGGCTGGGGTGGCAATGACCCCTCTTCGGGTGTGCTTGACTGGAGGTATTGGCAGCGGAAAAAGCACCGTTGCACGCTACTTGGCGCAGCTCAACGTCCCTATCATTGACGCTGATGCCATTAGCCATTCACTCACATCGCCTGGCGGTGCTGGGATTGAGGCGATCCGTGATATTTTTGGAGATTCTTTCATTGATACCGCAGGCGGTCTGCATCGGGATAAAATGCGCGACAAAATTTTCTCTGAACCTGCATCGAAACGGGCCTTGGAAAGTATTTTGCACCCCCTGATTGAAGAAAAAATTGCAACCCAGGCCAGCATACAATCTGGGTCAGACATCATTGTTTTTGATATTCCCTTGATGCTTGAAAGTGGAAAATGGCGATCCCGTATGCACCGAATTATTGTGGTCGACTGCGACGAAAACACACAACTACAAAGAGTATCGCAACGGCCAGGATGGTCAAGCGAAATGGCCAAGAAGGCTATTTTGCAACAAGCCTCCAGATGCTCACGCCGAGCCTGTGCAGACATCATCTTGAACAATCAAAACATTGACTTCGCTACCTTAGCCCACACGGTTCATGAGGCAGTCGAGCAGCTGCGTCGCTGGTCCCGTCAAACCATCACGATGACCGCCTCGTGATTCCCAACCCTTCATAATTAAAAGGACATTCAGCTTGATTCTCTACGAATATCCGTTGAATGAAAGCATCCGAACAATGTTGCGACTGGAGCATTTGTTTGACCGATTAGGCCAACTCATGGCTCGAGATACTGTGGTTGATCACCATTACGCCTTGGCCACAATTTTTGAAATCACGGATGTGGCATCCCGGGCAGATTTGAAATCTGATTTACTGCATGAACTTGACCGGAAAAAAAATGAGCTCAACAGGTACCGTGGCAACCCTTCAATTCAAGAAGAAACTCTCCATCAAATCACGTCAAAA
Source organism: Methylibium sp. (assembly GCA_040375795.1). Classification (GTDB taxonomy): domain Bacteria; phylum Pseudomonadota; class Gammaproteobacteria; order Burkholderiales; family Burkholderiaceae_C; genus CANHBY01. The sequence continues at coordinate 83 of JBEIRS010000149.1, read as the reverse complement.
ATTGAACAGGTTTACCGGAGTCTCAACGAATTACCAGGCAAAGCCGGACATTCGCTCACTGCCAATGAATGGCTGATGAGCAT
>JBEIRS010000113.1:0-5255 GCA_040375795.1 Methylibium sp. | reverse complement strand
GAAGCAGGAAGTCAGCGGCGGATTTGCTCAGCAATGAGGAGGTTTGCGTAGGTATGACGGAACGGCTTAGTTTAGTCTGATGAGGAAGTCAATTTTATCGCTGCGGGTGTATGAGAAGGCTCTAAAGTATTTGAAAGATCCTCAATACAGCGGGAGAGTATTTGATGAAGTCGATCGATATTGTTTTCGACGAAGGACAAGTTGCCGGCTTCTGCCATTTCTTCGAGGCGATCAAATTCCCCTTGCAAGGTGGCCAATTTGAAGTGCCCCAAGGAACTCTTGAGCGTGTGCATTTCCAGAGCCACCCTATGCGCGTCACCCGCACGAAGTGCGGCCTGTGCTGATTGCATACGCTTTGGGGCCTCGTCAATAAATACGGATGTTATGCGAGACATCAGCGGCATTTTGTTGCTTGACGGATGAGATATTGAGTTTGGTTTTTCGGCAGTTTCAGTGGGTATGTTTTGCTCAACGCCGATCCCAAACAATTCACCGCTTTGAGACTCGAACTTCGAATCCATCCAGTGCGAAGATGCCGAGAAGTCTGATGTGCTGACCACTGGCTCTGTTTCATTTTTTGGGGTGAGGCTTGGAAGGCTCACACCTTGGCTGCGGAGCATGCTGATGATCTTTTGTAATTCGTCAAACAATGCTTTTTCATCAATCGGCTTGCTCAAAAAACCATTCATTCCAGAGGCAAGGTAAAGCCCTCGGTCTTCTTTGCTGGCGTTTGCTGTCAGGGCAATAATAGGAATGTTTTTATGCTTGATCGGATATTGTGGTACTCCCCCAGATCGAATCTTTTGAGTGGCTTCCTGTCCATCCATAAAAGGCATCCGCCCGTCCATCAGCACAAGATCGTATTCTTTTTCTGAAAGGGCTTTCATGACACTAAGGCCATCCTCGACCAAATCGATCAGATGCCCCATTTCTTCGAGCAGTGATCGGATGATGATTTGATTGGTCGGGCCATCTTCAGCGCATAAAATACGTAGCTGATACAAGTGGCTTTGAGGGATCCAGCCATTGTCAGGGAGCGAAAGTGGCTTCGAGCCCTGTACCAGGGGCACCCTAAAACTAAATACGGAGCCTTGACCAACAGTACTTTTTACCTGAATGCTTCCGCCCATCAAAGATACCAACTCTTTGCAGATGGCCAAGCCCAGGCCTGTCCCTCCAAAGCGTCTTGTGGTTGATGTATCAGCCTGTTCAAATTTTTCAAAAAGACGATCAATTGCTTTCTCAGCAATGCCTGGGCCCGTGTCACTCACCGCAAACTCAACCCATGTCACGTCAGGCTTTGATTCGAGGACTTTGGCATGAAGGCACACTTGGCCTTGTTTGGTAAATTTGATGGCATTTCCTAAAAGATTGATGATAATTTGCCGGATTCTCGTTGGGTCTCCCAGGCAAAACCGGGGAAGATCAGGGTCAATTTGTGTGTTTAACGCAAGGTTTTTATCGTGAGCACGCTCATTCAGTAAGGCACTTGCTTCATGAAGTAAAACTGGCAGATCAAAATCGATGGACTCTAAAACAAGCTTACCGGCCTCGATTTTCGAAATATCAAGCACATCGTTGATGATATAAAGTAGAGATTTCGCATTGCGTCGGGCCAATTCAATTTGTTGTCGAATGTCTGGCCATAATCGAGTGTCGCGCAAGGCCAACCCCAAGATACCAATCACTCCGCCCAGCGGGGTGCGCATTTCATGGCTCATGGTGGCTAAAAAAGCTGATTTTTGCTGAGAAGCCTCCTCTGCAGTTCTTCGAGCTTGTGTCAATTCTGCTTCGTGGTCTTTCAGTGACAAGTAAGCTGCTTTCAGGCGCTCTTGAGTTTCTTGCAGGTTGCTGTGAGAAACTGCCAACTCCCAGTTTTGTTGTTGTGCAAGTTCTTTTTGTTGCGTCAATTCAGCGGTGCGGCTGAAAACCCTTTGTTCCAAATTGGCATAAGAGGCTTGTAATTGCTGGGCCATTTGATTGAACTGATCTGAAAGGTCTTCAAGCTCATCACCTGTTTGTACCTTGATTCGATGATCCAGCAGCCCCGCCCCGATAGCCATGGCCCCATGGCGTAAGGCATGAATAGGAGAGACTAATTTTCGAACAATCACGACACTGGTGATCAGGGCACCCATCAAGCCCAAGAATAAAAACAGAGATTGCCGCCATAATGAAGCATAAACGGGTGCCAATGCTTCGGAAAGAGGCTGCTCAGCAAACACCCACCACTCTAGCTGCGGAATAAACGCATAAGCAGCCAATACCCGGTTGCCATAGCTATCAACGGCTTTGACAGTGGCTTGATCTGATTCAGAAATGCCTTCTTTTGCCGCATTCCATTGCGGAAGACCCGAAAAATTTTCTCTGTTCATGACCAAACTTAAATTGGGATGAGCCACCAATTGGCCACGAGAGTCAAGTACATAGGCATACCCCGTTTCACCAATCTTGATTCGGCTGACCCCTTCAAGCAAAAACTCGAGATTCAACTCAACCACCGTGATACCTGCATCCTGAGGCCCAACGGCCATGGCAAGAATCATGTAAGGCTGCACTTGATTTTTGAATTGAATTTGGCTTCTATAGGGCTGCCCTGGCTTGACTTGACGGAAGGCTTCAGACATTGAATGATCTGCAAATCTGCCCAAAACATCGGGGCTGGACGTGCTGCTATGAAAACGTTCACGTCCGCTTTGATCCAGAAGCGTGATTTGATTGATGGCGGGAATCTGGCTTAAAAAATTGACTTCAGAGATTCGCTTTTCCAAGGCAGAAACGCCTTTTTTTGCTGGCAGAGTGTAAGCGATTCGCTGTTCAATCTCTGTGACATATTGGCCCATTTTTTCAGCAGCGGCAATGGCTTTTTCTCTTTCTTGTGCAAGCACCGCAGAGCGGCTTTGCTCATAAAAAAAGTACAGACTACTTGCGCCACTGAGCGTCAATGAAAGCAGCACCACCAGGCCAAACACCCAGCTGTATTTTTTCAGTAGCGAGGTTCTGGTCTTGCTTGGTAAGGAGGTCTCGGAAGGAGACATCTTCACTTCCCCTTAAAAATTAGGTGCCAAAAATTTACCAACCGTGTTAGTCAATACAACAGCAGAATACCTAATCTCTCGTTGCCTCAATCTTGCTACATTCGAGAGCAGCCACGCATCCCTGAGCGCGGATTGGGACTTTGCGTGCGAGCGCCAGACCGCTCTTTGTGCTGACGCAGATTGATGCAACGAGACACTAGTGTGGGTCATTGACTTGGCTCGAATGATCGGTTAGCTCCCTTATCGTCATTGACAAGCAGAAAATTGATAGAAAAATTGCTTTTTATTTTTTCCTGATGTTACTACCATTAAAAATGATGATGATGTTGAAAAGACTGAGATTTTCTCTCTATACAAGTGGCTTAGTTGAAGCCATTCCATAGCGCACCAGTTATCATCTTTGTAAAATTCAATCAGATTGTCATTTTTCAATCTGATTCAGAAGAAATTACTGTATCGGTTGAGTGTGGGAAAACACCCTCAACCCATTCGAAAATGCTTTGATACCTATGGCCTGAGTATTGAAAAGGCGATTTTTTAAGGTTACAAGTCGGCCAATTGAGGGTCTGACTGCTGGCATTGATTGCGCAGCTGTGGATGCCGATTACACCAGCCAACTGCTGGTAATGTTTGCACTGTCATAAGCTGTGAGTGGTGTGCAAACGAATTTTGCATAGGCTGCCGCATGAATGCGCATGAGTGCATTTGCCGCGAGCTAAGGCTCAAAAACGGCTGCGATTGCGCTTAGAGATTGGGAAAATGGCAGCAAATGCAGCGCCGATTTCACCGCGTGAATCTTCGCGCATCAATTCTCGCTGTAGCGGGAGTGATGCAAATCATGCCCTAAGCATTGATTTTTGACCCTGATGATGGTGAGAGATCTTGGATTTGTTCTGAGGGGATCGCATCTTCAAGGGTGACATTAACCACCGTAGGTTGTCGGCGCTCATGTCGACTTTCTTCAAATTTTTTGAGTGGCATGTCAAAGGGTCTGGTCGTGAGTATTGGAGTGTTCTCAAAGCTGGTTTGCACGCCTTGTTCGTGAATGATGGATGAAGTCTTATCGGGAATTTCGGGCGAAAATATTGCCAAGCGATCTGTTTCTTTGGATAAATTTTCTACGGTAAAAGGGTGCGATTGAGATGTTGACTGCATTGAAATGTCAATTTTTTCTGTGAGGCTGGGCTCCAGTATGGGGGATGATTCTGGGACATCTGATCCTATCAATCGGCTATCCAAAGCAAAGAAAGAGTCGTGAAATAAACTGTTCGAATCCCCCCAAAGATGGTTACGCTGGGCCCGCCGAGAGGCTACAGCGCTGGCTAAAGATTCACGGGCTCGCACCAATCTGGCTGTGGTTTCAGCAGTCAGATTGGCAAGTTTCCCCCCCTCGGGTGCACGGGTTTCATCACTGAGCGTGAACCCGGATTCACTTTTTTTCAAGGGGGTTTCATCAAAAAATCCACGGGCAGGAGAAACCAGCAATTTAATTTCTGATTCGGTCAAAGTGGCTCCTGCAGGAACCCGCAAGTATCGGATGCGACAGCTTCTCAGTGCTGCACGCTTGATTTTCATGCTGAGCTTGAGATGATTGGTTTCATCGCCGTGACGATCTTTGTCAATGTCAATCGCAGCGAGAACACGACCATTTGGGGCGCAAATGGCAAAGCTGACATAGTTTGAGCCAAGTAAATCGTACCAGTAACGGGTTCGGCCAAAATCAATGGGCTGACAAAATCGCACCATAGGAATCTTTGCCAAAATCACATGCTGACTCAGTGTTTCATGCAAAAGACGAAAAATCCGGCGCTCGTTAGTACTAAATACAGCGCGCCCGGTGAGGGCCCATTCGTCTGGAAGATTCGGGGGCTTCGGCTTGGATTTTTGCTGCAGAACCAAAACCATGATGGCCCCAATGGCAAGCGTTAGGCTGACCATGCCCAAAAGAGCAGCCAACCACAAAGGAATGTGAATCATGATGAAATGAAGGATCGGCGACGGCGTTGATGGCCGAGTCATGAGTAAAAAATCAAACTCCTGATGGTACTGAAAGTTAAGGCGGCTTACCATCCCCCCAAAGGGGAACATGGTTGATAATTCAACCTGACAGGTTCATCATGGGCAGGCATCGCCACTTTGGCCGATTAAATTAATGAATCTGAAAATACACTGGCTTGATTTAACGTTTTTTGCGCGCTTTATGCGCCATCCCCAGAT
>JBEIRS010000182.1:0-3608 GCA_040375795.1 Methylibium sp. | reverse complement strand
TCTCCATCTTCCGGGCCCGCGTCTTCGACGCGGGCCTCCTCCAATTCCTAACCCCCACGCATCGAGGGCCCAGTGAAAAAATACCTTCTCGCCGGCTTGCTGGTTTGGCTTCCTTTGGCCATCACTGTTTGGGTGCTGCATACCGCTTTAGGTGCCCTTGATGGCTTGTTTGCATGGCTTTTAACGGCCGGGCAGTCGATCTTGCCCTACTCGGTTTATGAGCAAATTGAGTCACTCAAGGGGATCCCTGGTTTAGGGGTGTTGGTGATGATCACAGGCTTGATCATCACGGGTGTTTTTGCAACCAATATGGTGGGTCAGTGGTGGTTGAGACAAGGCAGTCGTGTGCTGCAAAAAATTCCCATCGTCAAGTCGATTTATCGCTCTGTCAAGCAAGTCTCGGACACCCTGTTTTCCAGCAATGGCAATGCCTTCCGTCAAGCGGTTTTGGTTGAGTACCCGCGTCGGGGCTGCTGGACAATTGCCTTCGTCACAGGCCAGCCCAGTGGCGAAACAGCACAATTTTTACGCGCCCAGCAAGATCACTTCATCAGTTTGTATGTGCCCACCACCCCCAATCCAACGTCGGGTTTTTTCCTGATGGTGCCACGCAGCGAAGTCATCGAATTGTCAATGAGTGTTGATGCTGCGCTCAAATACATCATTTCGATGGGCGTGGTTGCTCCTGACCCAGCGTTTATCCCTGAGGCCCCAGGGCGTCCGGCTTGATTGATCCTGCCCCTGTGTTGGCTTTTGCCTCTTGCTCAAGCCCTTTGGCCTCGGCATTCTTGATTTTTTTGCATTTTGGAGTCCATCCATGAGAACAACATACTGTGGTTTGATCAGCGAGGCCTTGATCGGGCAAACCGTGACTATCATGGGGTGGGTGCATCGTCGCCGCGACCATGGCGGCGTGATCTTTATTGACCTGCGTGACCGGGAAGGCTTGGTTCAGGTCGTCTGTGACCCTGAGTATGCGGCCATGTTCAACGCAGCCGAAGGGGTACGCAATGAATTTTGCCTGAAAGTCGAAGGCAAAGTACGCGCACGCCCGGAGGGCACTGACAACCCCCATCTCACCAGTGGCAAGGTCGAGGTTTTGTGTCAGGTGCTGGAGGTCCTCAACCCCAGTGTGACACCTCCTTTCCAGCTTGATGATGACAATCTCTCCGAAACCACCCGGCTGACCCATCGTGTTCTCGATTTGCGTCGCCCCATGATGCAGAAGAATCTGATGCTGCGTTACCGTGCGGCCATGGAAGTGCGTAAATTTCTCGACGCTCACGGCTTTATTGACATTGAAACCCCAATGCTCACCAAGAGCACTCCTGAGGGCGCACGTGACTATCTTGTACCCAGCCGTGTCAATGAAGGTGAATTTTTCGCTTTGCCGCAAAGCCCTCAACTTTTTAAACAATTGCTCATGGTCTCGGGCTTTGACCGGTACTACCAGATCACCAAGTGCTTCCGAGACGAAGACTTGCGCGCAGATCGTCAGCCCGAATTTACCCAAATTGATATCGAAACCAGCTTTCTGACTGAAACCGATATCCGCGGCATGTTTGAAGACATGATTTGCCAAGTATTCAAAACAGTGATTGGGGTTGATTTACCGAAATACCCCGTCATGGCTTATGCTGAGGCAATGCACCGATTTGGTTCTGACAAACCCGATTTGCGCGTCAAATTAGAGTTTACCGAACTCACCGACGTCATGAAAGATGTTGAATTCAAGGTGTTCAGTGCCCCTGCAACCACGTCAGGCGGGCGTGTTGTGGCGTTGCGTGTACCCAAAGGTGGTGATTCCGAAAAGGGCTTGAGCCGCGGTGAAATTGACGCCTACACTGAATTTGTCAAGGTTTATCGGGCCAAAGGCTTGGCCTGGATCAAGGTCAATGAACTTAGCAAAGGCCGTGAGGGCTTGCAAAGCCCCATTGTCAAAAACCTGCACGACAAAGCCTTGACCGATATTCTTTCGCGCACAGGTGCCCAAGATGGTGACCTTATTTTCTTCGGTGCCGACAAAGAAAAAGTGGTCAATGATGCCATGGGGGCCTTACGTCTTAAAATTGGCCACAGTGACTTTGGGAAGGCCCATGGTTTGTTTGAAGATGGCTGGGCGCCTTTGTGGGTGGTTGATTTCCCCATGTTCGAATACGATGAAGATGCTCAGCGCTGGAATGCCGTGCATCATCCCTTCACCGCCCCCAAAGATGGCCATGAAGACTGGATGGACACCGACCCTGGGCGCTGCACGGCCAAAGCCTACGACATGGTTCTCAATGGCTGGGAGCTGGGCGGAGGCTCCATCCGAATTCACCGTGCCGATGTTCAAAGCAAAGTGTTCCGTGCCCTCAAAATCAGCGACTCTGAGGCTCAGCTGAAATTTGGCTTTCTGCTTGACGCCTTGCAGTACGGAGCACCTCCCCATGGTGGCTTGGCCTTCGGCCTGGATCGCCTGGTCACCCTCATGACCAAGGCCGAGAGTATTCGCGATGTCATTGCTTTTCCCAAAACCCAGCGTGCCCAGTGTTTGCTTACCCATGCACCCAGCCCCGTTGATGAAAAGCAGCTCCGCGAGCTGCATATTCGGCTGAAAAAGGCCACCGCCCAGTGAGTGCGGGGCGCTCACAGCATCATGATCGGTTGCAGGGGAGATCCCGCCCCCTGAAATTCAAGCCAGGCCCTGAGGCATCGCCATGACCTCCACCGAAGCCCGCCCCCCCAAAATTCCCGAGTCGGTCCTGGTGGTGATCTACACGCCTCGGCTGGATGTGCTGCTGCTTGAGCGTGCTGATCGCCCAGGTTTTTGGCAAAGTGTCACGGGATCCAAAGACCATATCCATGAGCCTTTGAGTCAAGTCGCCCGGCGCGAGGTGGCCGAAGAAACCGGCATTCACATCGGTTCAGATCAGGTTCCTGAGTCGGCTTTACAAGCCTGGAATATCACTCACACCTATGAAATTTACCCCCTCTGGCGGCATCGCTATGCCCCCGGCATCACACACAACACGGAGCATGTTTTTGGCTTGTGTGTGCCCTCTGATGTGACAATTTTCCTCGCCCCACGCGAGCATTTGCAGTACCGTTGGTTGCCATGGAGTGAAGCAGCTCAAGCGTGCTTTTCCCCTTCGAATGCGGAGTCTATTCGGCAACTTCCACAGTTTTCCGACACGTCATGACGTTTTTTCAATCAACACACTCATCCACCTTGCATGAGGGGATGTTGCGTGTAGCCACCTATAACATCCACAAAGGAGTTCGTGGCCTGGGGCCTGTCAAGCGGCTCGAAATCCACAATCTGTTATTGGGCATTGAAGCCCTTGATGCCGACTTGGTTTTTCTTCAGGAGGTTCGCAGTTTTCATCACGGCCACGCCCGTGAGTTCAAACGAAGCTCTTTGGGCTGGCCAGAGCAAGGCCAGGCTGACTTTCTGGCCCCCGAGGGCTATGAGGCGGCCTATCGCAGCAACGCCATCACAGCCAAAGGTGAGCATGGCAATGCCTTGCTGTCTCGTTGGCCGATCGGGGTCATTGGGCACCATGATGTCTCTGACCATCGTTTTGAGCAGCGTGGCTTGCTGTATGTGCCAGTGCACTGGGGTGGGG
>JBEIRS010000147.1:0-4242 GCA_040375795.1 Methylibium sp. | reverse complement strand
GTTTCCTGGAAGGAGGCCGCAGAAATGAAGCTGTCGGTTGATAGAGAAGCTTTGGTGATCCCTAAAAGCACGTCAGAGTGAGTAGCAGGCAACTTACCTTCGGCCAAAATTTTATCATTGGTGTCCAAAAGCTCGGAGCGTTCTACCTGTTCACCGGCAATATAGCCAGTATCCCCTGGATTGATGATTTGTACACGACGCAGCATTTGCCGAACAATGACCTCAATATGCTTGTCATTGATCTTCACACCCTGGAGACGATAAACATCCTGCACTTCATCAACAATATAGCGGGCCAGTTCCTCAATCCCGAGCAGTCGAAGAATATCCTGGGGGTCAGCCGGACCATCAACAATCGATTCGCCTTTATTCACGACTTGGCCTTCATGCACCAAAATGTTCTTTTCCTTGGGCACAAGTTCTTCAAATACATTGCCATCAGGGTCGGTAATTTGCAAACGAACCTTGCCTTTGGTTTCCTTACCAAATGAAATGGTGCCAGTCATTTCAGCCAGTATGCCTTTGTCTTTCGGGGTACGAGCCTCGAAAAGCTCAGCCACACGGGGCAAGCCGCCAGTGATGTCACGGGTTTTTTGACCTTCAACCGGAATACGTGCCAGCACCTCACCTGGAGCCAAGTCTTGGCCATCACGAATTTGAATCAAAGCGCCCACAGGAAACCCGATTGTGACAGAATGATCCGTTCCAGGAATTTTGACTTCAGCACCCGCAGCGTCCTGAAGTTTCAGCTGTGGTCGCACCACTTTGAGTGCACCGCGACGCTTGGCATCAATGACAACCAAGGTCGACAAACCGGTGACTTCATCCACCTGTTTAGCTACTGTCAACCCCTCCTCAACATTCTCAAATTTTGCACGACCAGCAAACTCTGTAATGATCGGACGGGTTAAAGGGTCCCAAGTGGCCAAAATGGCACCAGCTTTGATCGTTTGATCGGGTTTGATTGACAACAATGCCCCGTAAGGAACTTTGTGGCGTTCACGCTCACGCCCGTGAGAGTCAGAAATCACAATTTCACCAGAACGGGAAATCACAACCAACTCGCCCTTGCCATTGGTCACATAACGCATGGTGGCGTTAAAACCGATGATCCCATCTGATTTGGCATCGACGCTGGAGGCCACTGCGGCACGCGAGGCTGCACCACCAATATGGAAGGTACGCATGGTCAGCTGGGTGCCAGGCTCACCGATTGACTGAGCGGCAATCACCCCAATCGCTTCACCTTGATTGACCAAGCCACCACGGCCCAAATCTCGACCATAGCACTTGGCACAAATGCCGTAGCGGGTTTCGCAAGTCAGGGCGTTGCGAACTTTGATTTCATCAACTCCAGCTGCCTCAAGAATATCCATGGCATCTTCATCGAGCATTTCTCCAGCGGGCAAAAGTGTTTCTTGTGTTTCAGGATGAAGAACCTCGACAGCAGTCATGCGGCCCAAAACACGGTCCCGCAGGGATTCAATCACTTCACCCCCTTCAACCAAGGCACGCATATTCATGCCATTCTGGGTACCGCAATCGTCTTCGATAACCACCAAATCTTGAGTAACATCGACAAGGCGACGGGTCAAATAACCTGAATTGGCTGTTTTCAATGCCGTGTCCGCCAAGCCCTTGCGAGCCCCGTGGGTGGAGATAAAGTACTGTAGTACGTTTAGACCCTCACGGAAATTGGCGGTGATTGGCGTTTCGATGATTGAGCCATCAGGCTTGGCCATCAGGCCACGCATACCCGCCAGCTGACGAATCTGAGCAGCAGAACCACGCGCGCCCGAATCGGCCATCATGTAAATCGAGTTGAAAGACTCTTGATCGACCAGCTTACCATGACGGTCTGTCACCTTTTGCTTGGACAGTTGGGACATCATGACTTTGCCGACGTCATCGCCAGTCTTGCCCCAGATATCAACCACTTTGTTGTAGCGCTCACCGGCAGTCACCAGACCAGAAACATACTGCTGCTCGATTTCCTTGACCTCTTTTTCAGCCCGATCGATCAATGCTGATTTTTCTTTGGGAACCAGCATGTCATCAATACAGATCGAAATGCCCGCACGAGTGGCCAAGCGAAACCCTGACTGCAACAATTTATCTGCGAAAACCACAGTATCCTTGAGGCCACATTTACGGAATGAGGTGTTGATCAATCGCGAAATTTCTTTCTTCTTCAAGGCCTTATTGAGGTGACTGAAAGGCAATCCATGAGGCAAAATTTCACTGAGTAACGCACGACCAACCGTGGTATCTACCATCGATGTAGATGCAGAAAATTCACTAGTTTCTTTGTTCTTGCTGTACTCGGTCAAACGCACACGGATTTTGCTGGTAATTTCGACGACTCCAGCATCCAAAGCCCGCTGAACTTCATGCACATTGGCGAATATCATTCCCTCGCCTTTGGCATTGATACGGTCACGGGTTGCGTAATAAAGGCCCAAAACCACATCCTGTGATGGGACGATAGAAGGCTCACCACTGGCTGGGAACAAGACATTATTAGAAGCCAGCATCAGGGTGCGTGCCTCCATTTGTGCCTCAATCGACAAAGGCACATGGACGGCCATTTGGTCACCGTCAAAGTCGGCATTAAAAGCAGCACAGACCAGAGGGTGGAGCTGAATTGCCTTGCCCTCAATCAACACAGGCTCAAAAGCTTGAATACCCAATCGATGCAAAGTCGGGGCCCGGTTGAGCATGACGGGATGCTCCTTGATAACCTCTTCCAGAATGTCCCAAACCACCGGAGTACCTGCCTCCACTTCCTTCTTTGCCGCCTTGATGGTTGTGGCAACACCCATTGCCTCCAGGCGCGAGAAAATGAATGGTTTAAATAATTCCAGCGCCATCAATTTGGGAAGACCACATTGATGCAGCTTCAAGGTAGGGCCGACCACAATGACGGAACGACCAGAGTAGTCCACACGTTTGCCCAACAAGTTTTGCCGGAATCGGCCACTCTTGCCTTTGATCATATCCGCCAAAGACTTCAGCGCACGTTTGTTTGCGCCGGTCATGGCCTTGCCGCGACGCCCATTGTCGAGAAGAGAATCAACGGCTTCCTGGAGCATGCGCTTTTCATTGCGCACAATAATTTCAGGAGCTTTGAGTTCAAGCAATCGTGCCAGACGGTTGTTACGATTGATAACCCGACGATATAAATCGTTCAGATCAGACGTTGCAAATCGCCCCCCATCCAGAGGAACCAAAGGGCGTAAATCTGGGGGAAGAACCGGCAAAACGTCCATCACCATCCACTGCGGCTTGATCCCCGACTTTTTGAAAGCCTCCATGACTTTGAGCCGCTTGGAATTTTTCTTGACTTTAAGATCAGAACCTGTCATATCGCCACGAAGGCGCTCAATTTCAAGGTCGAGATCAATTTCCTCCAACAGCTTCTTGACTCCCTCTGCACCCATCAAAGCGATAAATTCATCACCATATTCGGTACGCTTGGCGTCGTAATCATCCTCGGTCATGATGCTGTATTTTTTCAGTGGCGTCATGCCGGGGTCAACCACCACATAAGCCTCAAAGTACAGCACCCGCTCAATGTCGCGCAAAGTCATGTCCAGAACCAAGCCTAAACGGCTAGGTAATGACTTCAAAAACCAAATGTGCGCACAAGGAGCGGCCAAATCAATGTGCCCCATCCGCTCACGACGCACTTTGGTCTGAGTGACTTCAACTCCGCATTTTTCACAAATCACCCCCCGATGCTTCAAACGCTTATACTTTCCACACAAGCATTCATAGTCTTTGATGGGGCCGAAAATTTTGGCACAGAACAAGCCATCACGCTCTGGCTTGAAGGTGCGATAATTGATCGTCTCGGGTTTTTTCACCTCACCGAAAGACCAACTACGAATTTTCTCTGGAGAGGCCAACCCAATTTTGATGGCGTCGAAATGCTCATCCGGAGTGAATTGCTTGAACAGGTCAAGTAAACCTTTCATGGTTTGTTCCTTCTCAATCAGTTGCGTTCAAGTTCAATGTCGATGCCCAAAGATCGAATCTCTTTGACAAGAACGTTAAACGACTCGGGCATCCCTGCATCGATCGCGTGCTCACCCTTGACGATAGATTCATATACCTTGGTGCGGCCATTCACATCGTCTGACTTTACCGTCAGCATTTCCTGCAAAACGTAGCTGGCACCATAAGCTTCCAGGGCCCAGACTTCCATTTCACCAAAACGTTGCCCACCAAACTGTGCCTTGC
>JBEIRS010000364.1:0-1186 GCA_040375795.1 Methylibium sp. | reverse complement strand
GGCTGAATTGGCTCAGCCCTCTCGCCCTGAATGGCCAGCTCGCTATGATGCACTCATCATTACCGAGCGGCATGACCTTCTCGGTAGCCTGATCTGGGAAGACACGCTTTTTTACCTCCGTCATTTCCATGACAAACTTGTAGAAGCCAACCCTACAGCCAACACCTGGTTATATCAACCTTGGTGGAGCATCCCAGACAAAAATAACCCTCACAGCTGGATGGATTATGAGCGTGCAGCCAGCCCCATTTGGCGCTGCTTGGCCACTCGAATCAATTTTGATTTACAAACCCAGGGCCGGCCTGACAGAATTTTTACTATCCCGGCCAATCAAGCTTTGGTCACACTTGTGGATCGATCATTGAAGGCAGGTTTTGAGGGCTTTTCCATGACTTCTGCCCGCACCATCATGGATGCCTTGTTTCGAGATGATGTTCACCTCACTCGCTTGGGGTCTTATTATCTGGCTCTTGTGACTTATGCTAGTGTTTTCAAAAGCTCACCCCAAGGGGCCTGGGCACCGACAGAGGTTCCAGCGAAACAAGCCCAAGCGTTACAAAACTTGGCCTGGGATGTATTTCAGCAGGAAACAGCTACTGCGGCCCTTTCTTTAGGACAGTGTAAAAATTCGATTCGTACTTCGTTCTGCTCGATATTTTGGAGCTTTGTCAAACGCCCCGAACAAATCAGAGCCTGCCAACAGCATTTCAATTCGTGGTGAAAAATTCGCCACTTATTCTAAAATCCTTGCCTGCGACCTGCTCTGTAAAAAGTTTTTTTGATTTTTGAGCCATTGTTTAAGATATTTGGAATCTTGCACCAGAACAATTTCAGATTGCAGCGCCGCCAATTCTTCTTGATAATCCTCGGTTTGACTGCGAATTTCGCACAGCAAGGCGGTCTCAGACAAACCCGGGAACACCTGAAATCCAAATTCATGGGTGGCTTGGTATTCGGCCTGGATTTTGCTTTGTTCGAGAGCACTGATTTGTTCTTGCAGCAAAGTGCTCATCGCATTTAGCTTGTCATCGGTGAGTTGGGCCATGCTTTTCTCATCAATTTGCGATATCTGCATTTGCAAGCGCAACAAGGCACCAAGGTCTCGGCGCTCATAGGCTGCATTGGCTTGGCTCATCAGGGTGGTTTTTCGTTCGCGCTCGGCAGGATCAGGTTCACGGTCAGGGTG
>JBEIRS010000152.1:0-4165 GCA_040375795.1 Methylibium sp. | reverse complement strand
TCATTTTGTTTTGCCGCCCAAGGGCTAAAATCTGAGTAAAACCAACGTAAAAAAACAAGCCCTCCATCAGGCAGGCGAAGACAATCAAGCTCTTGAGAAGCTTTTGATCATTTTCAGTGGTGCCAGTATGAAAAGCCGGGTCCATGATTTGCTCAATAAATGGAATCAGGAATTCATCCTTGTCTCGAATCGATGGAACCTCATGGTAAGCATTGAAAATTTCGCTTTCGTCAAGGCCAAGTGATTCCACAATATATTGGTAGGCATGGGTGTGGATGGCTTCTTCAAAGGCCTGACGCAAAAGAAACTGGCGACATTCAGGGGCCGTGATGTGACGATAGGTACCCAATACAATGTTGTTGGCAGCCAAAGAATCGGCGGTCACAAAAAAGCCAAGATTGCGCTTGATGATGCGCCGCTCATCTTCAGACAGGCCCTGCGGTGATTTCCAGGTTGCGATGTCTCGCGACATATTGATTTCTTGAGGCATCCAGTGGTTGGCGCAGGTGGCAAGGTATTTTTCCCAAGCCCACTTGTATTTGAACGGCACCAATTGGTTGACATCGGTTTTGCCGTTGATAATGCGCTTGTCAGAAGCCTTGACCCGACGCGGGGTCATGGGCTTGGCGTGCTCAGGGCTGGGCACAGAACAGGTTGAATCCATCGGGTCCAGGCCCGTTTTGAATGCCAACGCTGACGCCAAAGAAGCCGACTCAGGGGCGGTTGAGCGCGTCAGTTGATTGGACGCACTTGAACTTGATGAAGAGATTTCTTCGTCCCAAACCAACATGGTGAGTATCCTCTACGGTGAAATTATGAGAGTGTTGTGTTAAAAGCCCAAGCACTTATTGACAAAGCCTGTCAAATGAGCTGATCCCTGTTGCTGTGCGGCATCGACGACGGGGGAACTGATCAAAAAAGTTACTGACAAGACTCGCAACCTGGATCATCAATGGCACAAAATTTGACATCTGTGGCGGGCTCTGTGGCGATTGATGAAGGGGCTTCAGATGGACTTGTTGCTGGCGCACTGAGTGGCATGGCAACGGCATTCATCTGACCGGCTTTAATGGTCGATTTTTCAACATGAGTGGCCCCCAACGTGCGCAGGTAATACGTGGTTTTAAGGCCACGCAACCAGGCGAGCTTGTAAGTTTCATCGAGCTTTTTGCCGGACGCCCCAGCCATATAAATGTTGAGCGACTGAGACTGATCAATCCACTTTTGGCGACGCGCTGCAGCTTCCACCAAGCTACTGGCTTCAATTTCAAAGGCCGTGGCATACAAGGCCTTCAGATCTTGAGGGACGCGGTCAATACGCTGCAATGAGCCATCAAAATGCTTCAGATCCATCACCATCACCTCGTCCCATAGGCCCAGGAGCTTGAGGTCTCGGACAAGAAATTTATTCACCATCGTGAATTCACCAGACAAATTGGACTTGACCGAAAGATTCCCAAACGAAGGCTCAATCGAGGCACTGACACCCACGATATTTGAAATGGTGGCGGTTGGCGCAATGGCCACACAATTTGAATTGCGCATACCATGGGTTTGGATGCGATCACGCAGGGCAGTCCAGTCCATTGTGGCCGTGCGGTCAACCTCCACAAAACCGCCACGCTGCTCGGCTAATAAATTCAGGGTGTCTATCGGTAAAATGCCGCGATCCCACAAGGATCCTTGGTAGGTGTCATAACGGCCCCGCTCAGCAGCCAATTCGGTCGAGGCCCAATAAGCGTAGTAGCACAAAGCCTCTGTGGATTGATCGGCAAATGCCAGTGCTTCTGGCGAGGCATAAGGAATGCGCATTTGATGCAAGGCGTCTTGGAAGCCCATGAGGCCCAAACCCACCGGGCGATGACGCAAATTCGAGTCACGTGCCTTTTTGACGGCATAGTAGTTGATATCAATCACGTTATCGAGCATGCGCATGGCAATGGCCACAGTGCGCTTGAGCTTGTCATGATCAATTTGACCATCTTTGAGATGCTGCATCAAATTGATGGAGCCGAGGTTACATACGGCAATTTCTGAGCTGCTGGTGTTGAGAGTAATTTCGGTGCATAGATTACTTGAGTGAACCACACCAATATGCTGCTGGGGTGACCTGATGTTGCAGGCATCTTTGAATGTGATCCAGGGGTGGCCGGTTTCAAACAGCATCGTCAACATCTTGCGCCACAGATCACGGGCTGGGAGCCTTTTACAAAGATTGATTTCACCAGCAGCGGCTTTGGCTTCATAGGCCACATAAGCCTGCTCAAAGGCTTGACCGAATTTGTCGTGCAAATCAGGGCAGGTGCTGGGTGAAAACAATGTCCAGTGACCCCCTTCGATCACCCGCTTCATAAACAGGTCGGGAATCCAGTTGGCGGTATTCATGTCATGGGTGCGCCGGCGATCATCGCCCGTGTTTTTGCGCAACTCCAGGAATTCTTCAATATCAAGGTGCCAAGTTTCAAGATAAGCGCAGACGGCGCCCTTGCGCTTGCCCCCCTGATTCACTGCCACTGCAGTATCGTTGACCACCTTCAAAAAGGGAACCACCCCCTGGCTCTGGCCATTGGTGCCCTTGATGTAAGACCCCAAGGCACGCACCGCAGTCCAGTCATTACCAAGGCCACCAGCAAACTTGGACAGCAAAGCGTTTTCTTTGAGGGCCTCATAAATACCTTCCAGGTCATCCGAGACAGTTGTCAAGTAGCAGCTTGAAAGTTGTGAGCGGCGGCTTCCCGAATTAAAAAGAGACGGGGTTGAACACATGAATTCAAAGCGAGACAGCACTTCATAAAATTCGATGGCACGCGCGTCGCGATCAACTTCATGAAGGGCCAAACCCATGGCAACTCGCATGAAAAAGACCTGAGGCAACTCAATCCGGGTGCCGTCGATATGCAGAAAATAACGGTCATAAAGAGTTTGCAGGCCAAGATAATCAAATTGAAGATCGCGGTCAGCTTTCAGTGCGGCACCCAGGCGTGCCAGATCAAATTCAAGCAGGCGCTCATCAAGCAATTCGGCCTGCACCCCTTTTTTAATCAAGACCGGAAAATAAAGGCCATACTGCTGGTGCATCTCAGGATGAAAAACTTCAGCCCCCAGAACCTCTTTGCGCAGGGTATGCAGTAACAAACGAGCCGTGGCGTGGCTGTAACCGGGGTCTTTCTCAATGAGGGTGCGGGCTGCCAAAATGGCGGCTTTATAAACCTCATCCATAGGCACCCCATCATACAAATTGCGCTGAGTTTCAAGCAGAATAGGCTCTGCTTGAACATCAGCGCCCAAATCAGCACACGCTGATTCAATCCAAAGGCGCAGACGATCCAGGCCCAGAGGCACTTTTTGACCACGATCAAGCACTTGAATGACCGGCTCTGAGGGGTTGACCGGCTTGCTTTGTTTGGAGCGTTCTTGTGTGCGGCGCTCTCGATATAAGACGTAGGCCCGGGCAACCTCATGGTGCCCGCCCCGCATCAGACCAAGCTCAACCTGGTCTTGGACGTCTTCAATGTGAAAGGTGCCGCCACCAGGCCGTGAACGGAGCAAAGCGCGCACGACAGAATGCGTCAGAGTATCGACTGTTTCTCTGACACTGGCCGAAGCCGCACCCTGGGTGCCATGCACGGCCAAAAATGCCTTCATCAGGGCAATCGAGATTTTGGCAGGTTCAAATGCCACCACTGCGCCATTGCGACGAATAATTTGATAGCCCTGATACGCAGACGCTGTCAATGACACGGGGAGTGCTTTGTATGAGGTTGCTGCCGCCTCAGAGGCCAATATTTGCATGAAATCTCCTTCTTGATTGATAGATAGACCCACAGGGGAAAAGAGAATGCTTTTTGACAGCCTTTCATGCCCACTTTGGGGGCATCAAGACAAAAAGCCAAATTTGAAACAGAAAAAAATCGACCAACAGCATCAACAGCCAAAAAACAGCCCACGGAACGAGCCTCAAGCCAAAACTTTTGCCAAAAAAAGAGGGGAACACGGTGCCTGACGTTGACTTCACAAGCAGGCTGTGAGCACGCCACCAGCATGAAAATACCCCCCAAGAAGGCACCCAGACTCAGGAAAAAGCGGCTGAAAGCAAGATACGCAAAGGAGAGAAAACTGCAACTTTTCAAGAAATTATGACCTGTTTTTTGGCTTGATGAAGCTC
>JBEIRS010000003.1:0-20361 GCA_040375795.1 Methylibium sp. | reverse complement strand
CTTGGTCTACTTGCTTTTTAAGCGGGTGTAGTTCAATGGCAGAACTTCTGCTTCCCAAGCAGACGGCGTGGGTTCGATTCCCATCACCCGCTCCAAGCTTCTAACCAGGGCACTATTCGATCTGATTCAGCACAAGATCCGGTGGCCTTGGCCTGAGGGTACTGATCACCCCCCAAACACCCAAGGCCAGCGCCACACAGGCTCCGCTGGGCGCATCCAAAAACCACGAGGCGAACAAGCCAAGGGCGCCAGCCAATAAAGTTCCAAGCACCGACAAACACCACGGTACGCCCACACGCAGCCACAAAGCCGGAGCGATCAAGGTCACAAAAACGACAAAGAGACCAAGCACCGGCACGACCAGGCTGGCCACCAATGCAAAGGCCACGTAAAATAGAGCATCGCGTTTGAGCCACAGCAGGCCAAAGCAGTGAAGCAGTGTCATTAGCACAGCACAGACACCCAATAAGCCCACCTGCCACCAACTGGCCCATAGCACATCGGCAGCGAGCAACTCTGACAAGCGTTCCCGGCCATGAGGGTTTTGGCGCGCACCCAGCAAGGCCAGGCTGGCACCGACCACATAAACAAGGCCGATCAGCGCTTCACGTTGAGTGGGCCAGCGACGGGCCAGGGCCGCCACCAGGGCCGCACAAGCCAGCGCCCCGGCTGCAGCAATCCCTTGGGTTTCAAATACCGAAGGGTGGTCAATCCAGACACCAGCCCATAGCGCAGCAGCGGCAGCCGCCTGGGCGACGGCCAGGTCGATGAATACAACTCCACGCGACAGCACCTGGGCACCCAAAGGGGCCAAGGCCAGCACCCCGAAGCACAGGGCCAGAGCGGGAGCCAAGAACCACCACTGCATGAGCTCGGCTGATAGGCTATTCATCGATCCTCAATATTCAAGAGGCTATCCAGCAGTTGGTCAAACCACAGGCCCAGAGCATCGGGGTGGTTCGGGTTGGTCACGGTGGCTGGCAACACCAACAAGGGCAGATTGCCGCCATGCTGATTCACTAGCCAGCGTGCCGAGCGTGGATCTTGGTAACTAGAAATCACCACAGCCCATGGTGCGTGGGTGCGCAACTGCGTCAAGAGCCGCTGTAAATGGCCAGGGGTCGGCGCCATACCGGGTTGGGGTTCCAGGTCGGCCACTTGTTTCAAACCCAGCCAGCGCCAGAGGTAAGCAAAACCGCCATGCTGGGCCACCACCTCCCGTCCCCGCAGCGGCACTGCGCGGCGTTCCCAGGCAGCAATGCGTTCCTTCCATGCTATTTCAAACTTGGCTTGGCGTTGGACGATGGCCTGTTTTTGTGTGGGTTGCAGCTTTTGCAATTGTTCAGACAAGGCTTGCAACACCAACAGAATACGATGGGGATCGGTGTGCAAATGTGGATTGCCGGCGGCATGCACATCCCCTGTAAACGGACCGCCAACCGCGCCAGGCTGGGGATCGATCAACACCACATGGTCAGTGGCGTAGAACATGCCAGGCATGCCGTCTTGAACCTTGGGATTGCCAGCCCGCTGCTGCAGGGTAGGCAACCAGCCTGCTTCCAGCTCTGCACCAGTACACACCGCGACATCAGCAGAACGCAGCTGGGCAATCAGCGCCGGCCGGGCCTCAATGTGATGAGGATCTTGTCTGGCATGAGTGGCAACAAACACCTTGGCCTCAGGCCACAACACACGCGTCAAGACAGCCCATTCAGGTTCACAAGCAAAGACAGTCTGGGCTTTGGCCTGGACTGTGTAAGCCAGTAAGCCGAAGGTCAAGCCCGCCATGACAGCCACTTTTAGACAATCAATATGAATGCGCACCATGGGCTCCAAAGGCCAGTATGTACTGCAACTGCACCGAACGTTTGGCTGCATCGTCGATGCCCTTGGCGTCACGCTGCTGCGTGTACTGCAGCCGCAGCGACTGCATATGTGTAGGTTTCCAGGCTAGCATGAGGGCGTTTTCGCGCAGTTGGCCGGCATGAAAATGATCCTCATGCGGAATGCGCACTTTCAATTCATCAGTTCGTGCGCCGACTTCCCAAGAGGGCGCAAAACGCCAGACGATGCCCAGCGACGTGGCCTCATGGCGGTCTGATGGCCGGGCATCACGGTTCAAGTCTGTGACACGGGCCCACTCAACATTCACACGCACTTGTTGTTCCCGGTTATTGCCGCCCGGTGCCCACTTCCAGGTGAAGTCCACCAAATTGGTTTTTCGGCCACTGAACTGGGCACCATGCGCATGGCGATGTTCATGGCCATGGTTGTGGCCCGCTTCGATGTCTTCTTCGTGTTCTTCTTCCAGCGCGGCTTCGCGTTGGTTGCGCAGATGCGACAGCCCAAGTTGCCAACTGTGTTCTTGGTTCAAGTCGGCCCCCAATTTGGCGCTGAATGTGATGGCACCCGGGCTTTTGCTGCGGGCCGCTTCTTTGACCAGTTGTTTGCCGCGAAACACCTCAGTGCCTAGGCTCAAGTAAAACGACGTGGGGGCAGTCCAGTTCAGGCGCAGGCCATCATCAAACCAATGCCCCCCCAGAAAGGCTCGATAGAGCAAGGGCCGCTCGACAAAATCATCGGCATGTGGGTGCTGCTCATTCAGGTTGCCAATTTGCGAGCCGAAACGCCCAACGCGCATTTGGAACCCAGAGGGCAAGGTGCGGGTTTGAAACCAAGCCTCTTCCAGATCGAATTCAATCTTGCCATCATGGCTGTGGGCTGCAACAGCAAGCTGTGCACTAACGTGGCGTCCCAATGGCCCCCGTGCCACCACATCACTGTGGCCCAGGGCCAAACCTTGTTGACGCTGACCCAAGGCCAGTGACCGGGTGGTATGAGCCAAATCCAGCACTGTAGCGAACTCCCATCCTTTGCTATTGGAATAAGACTGGGGGGTGATATTTGTTTGGGCATGCACAGAAACTGCAGCCAGTGCAGTCAGCACACCGCTGAGCTGGTGAATGGGTTTCATCGTTGGATACCCAACCAAACTGCCTTGGAAGGCGTATAGCCTAAGTCTTGCCGAGCGGTGATCACATTGGTTTTGCTGTTCAAAACCACCAATTTCTGGCCTGCGGGGTCGGTGATGTACACCTCGTCACGTGCCCCATTGGCCGTGATCACGGGCCAAGGTGCCACAGTTGGCATGACAGGCACAGCTCCGCTAATGCGGACGGCATTGACCCAAGCATGGCCTTGGCGCTGGAACACAATTAGTGTACCAAGGTGATCAAGAATATAAAAACGTGTCCCGCTGCGGTCAAAACCATGCGCCCTCCGAACCGTGCCCGTAGCCCAGCCAGTCGGAACAAACTCGGTGGCGCTCGCCGTGTCACCATTGATGGCATAAAAACGCGTCGTGACCGAGGCTGGTGCCACTCCATCATTGGCAATGCCGATAAACTGCCCTGGCAGTTTTGGGTGACCGGCCAAGGTGCCAATACGTAGCGGTGTACTCACTTTCTGGTCGGTCACTGAGGTGCTGCTTATGTGTTTAATCAGGAGCACACCATCCAAACAACCCGTCACAGTGTAATTACCGGAAGAGAAGCTGCCATGCATGCCATTGCAGCGGGTGTCGAGCTGGCGATCAAAGATGTAGCCACTGCCACTGCGCTGGTAGAGATTCAAGTGGGTTGGCAAGGTATCAGGGGCGTCTGCAGCACGCGAGACGGTCAACAATTTGTTATCCACTGGCTCGCCAAGACCGTGGATAGGGAAACTCAGATTCAGGCTGGCCACCACCTGGCCCGAGGCAATGGATGACTCCGTCATCAAACGTACTGCGGCATTTTGAACGGGTGTGACGGTGGAATCCCCATCCATGAAGACAGCTGCTTGTTTACCTTCTTGCAGGTCATAATGAGTGGGTTTGGAGCCGGTCAACTTGAAGGGCATCAATTGGGATGCTTTTTTATAGTCGTGCAGGTGATCTGCATGGTCTTCTTGCCAAATGCCACCATCGACAAATTGCACCAAATCTTGCGTGCGCTGCATCGCCACAGCGTAACGCCCCCCAGGGCTGACGTAAAGTCCGGAGGGCTCATTATCGAGCGTGTGAGTGGCCTGCACTGTATTGCTATCAAGGTCATGAATGCGCAGGGTTTTGGCTTTGTTTTCGGTGAGGGCCAGGCGGCCCGCAGTATCGATGCTCACTGCACTGTCGTCACCTGCATGATTATTTCCGCCACCGCAAGCTGCCAACAAAGCAGAGGCGACCAGTGTAGTGAGTAAAAGACGGGCTGGTTTCATGGTCAGCATGAACGGCTTTCCTTTAAAAAGTCAAAAATGATTCAACAATAAAAAATCGCGGCAACTTTGGGGCCTTTCCCTTGTCCTGATCAATCAACCCTTTATGACCGTGTGAATAGCGTGTGGGGTTTGGGTGGGCACATTTTTATTGCAAATGATATTTCATTATCATTTAAGGTGCAAGTAAGCGCTGCAAGGGCATAGAGATGTCGATTGACTGTATTGAAAGCTTTTCGTCGACACTGACTCATCTGGCCCCATAAAATGGCCAACTTGTACACTTTCGTGCCTGCATGATGAATCAACAAAGAAAAAGACTCTCTGAGGTTTGGCCCAGCGTGAAGGTCAAACTCTAATGGCTCGCATGGCGGTCATCGGTGCAGGCATGGCGGGGTCGGTATGCGCCCGATTTCTTACAGATGCCGGAATGGCCGTGAGTTTATTTGACAAATCACGCGGCCCTGGTGGACGAATGTCCACCAGGCGTGCAGAGTGGGCGGCCCCTGATGGTTTGCTGCATCAAGCACGCTTTGATCATGGCGCCCCAGGGTTTACAGCCCATTCTCCAGAGTTCATTCGTTTCATTCAAAAATTTTCAGCCCAAGGGCTTTTATCCTCTTGGACACCCAGGGTGGCTCCGGGCAGCCGCAGTTTTGACACAGACTTTGCATGGTGGGTGGCCAGCCCCGACATGCCGAGTTGGTGCCGGGCACTTTGTACGGGCCTGAAATTGCGCACCGAGTGCCTCATTGACTCGCTGCAACGCAGTGCGGATGGGCGCTGGCAGCTTCAAAGTTCAGGCAGCCCTGTCGCTTCTGGCTTTGATGCGGTGATCATCGCCATTCCGCCCCTGCAGGCTGCGCCCTTACTCGCCCCTCACCAAGCCCAATGGAGCGAGCGCGCTCAAAGCTTAACGCTGTCGCCGGTTTGGGTTTTGATGAGCATCACAGACGATATCAGCGCACAATCCCTCCCCTGGGATTTGATCCGCCCCCCATCGGGTGCCATTGATTTACTCCTACGCAATGATGCCAAACCCGGCAGAGATCGTCTGCCAGCGGTGGCACATTGGGTTGCTCACGCCACACCGGCATGGAGTCAAGAACACCTCGAATGGCCTGCAAGCGAGGTTCAATTGGCTTTGCAAAAAGCTTTGTCTGATGCAGTCGCCAGCCCCTTGAAGTATTTTCATACAGCGGTTCATCGCTGGCGCTATGCGTCTGTCCCCACACACTTCAAACCCAGCCCACCAAATTCTTTCTGGTGGGACGCCAATTTGGGCTTGGGTGTCTGTGGTGATGCCCTTGGTGGCTCTGGCGTTGAAGGAGCTTGGTATTCTGCCCAGTCTTTGGCCCAGTGCTTACTTAGGGAGGCACCTAAAGAGGATGAACGGGATCTCAGTTGATAAAACCCAAGTTTCTAGGGCGCGTTAACACTTATTGACGGGGTCATCAAAAGCTCTGATACGAAGTGCACCCCAATGGCATGGGGACTTTAAAAAAACGGTAAACCGTCGGTGGAGGGGGCGATTGCCACCTTGCCTGACTCAAAACCTTCTTGTCATGCTGCGCGCAGTCGCAACATGACAGACAGGGGGTGTGATGCTGGCATGGTTCAGCGTCTTGCGCTGAACCATGCCAAACCCACATCAATCCAACTAAACTGATCGTGCTTGCCACGCACGCTCAACATGGGGTGAAGAGAGAATCGTTTCTAACAATTCGGGGGAAACGATGGTTTTTGATCTTAAAACCTCCTGCTTGACCCTCGACACTTGCGAGGGGTGCATTGAAAATTTTCGCAAACCCATTGCCAAGAGAATCTCGGTAAATTGAGGATCGGCGGCCATTTCGCCACAAATAGAAACTTCTTTGCCCGCCAGGTTGGCATTGCGAATAGTTTGATGAATCAACCCCAGCACCGCAGGATGCCAGGGGTTGTAAAGATGCGAAACAGATTCATCAGATCGGTCAATCGCCAGGGTGTATTGAATGAGATCATTGGTGCCAATAGAGAGAAAATCAAAGACACTAAGAAGCTCTCGAGAGCGCAAGGCTGCGGCTGGGACTTCGATCATGGCCCCAATCGGAACATCACGAAAGGGCTTGCCTGCATCTTGCAATTGCTGCTTAGACTTGGCAAGTGCATCAAAAATTTGCTCAACCTCACTCCAATGGGCGACCATCGGGATCAAAATTTTGACACAACCATAAACACTGGCACGCAAAATGGCCCTGAGCTGCTGCCGAAACATCGCTGGCTCAGAGAGGCTCCACCGGATTGCACGCAAACCAAGGGCCGGGTTCAGCGTAGACTCATGACGCAACTCGCTCAAGGACAATCGGTCAATCGATTTGTCTGCACCAATATCAACCGTGCGGATGGTCACTGGCATACCCCGCATCGCTTCGACTGCTGCACGATACGCTTCAAACTGCTCACTTTCATCGGGCAAATTGCCATTTCGATTCAAAAACAGAAATTCAGATCGAAAAAGACCAATACCTACGCAGCCTGAATTGAGCGCGGCTTCAGCATCAGAGGGAAGTTCGATGTTCGCCAGCAGATCGACATGGTTTCCATCCAGGGTGATTGCAGGCGTGTGACGCAAACGAGAAAGGCGCTGGCCTTCGAGGTCACTTTGCAATTGTTTGAATCGGTATTCTTCAAGGATGATCGGTGACGGATTGATGATGATGGCGCCAGCTTCACCATCAATGATGACCCAGTCGTCTTGACGAATCAGACGGCTGGCTTCTCTTGTCCCCACGACAGCGGGTATGTCTAGGCTTCGGGCAACGATGGCTGTGTGCGAAGTTTTCCCGCCGAGATCTGTCACAAAACCAGTGAATACACTGCGCTTGAATTGAAGCATATCAGCGGGAGCAATGTCATTTGCGACCAGGATGAGTGAATCTTCTTTCCCTTCTCCAGAGCCGGTTGGCTTGAGTTGAAGACCGATGGCATTGTCTGACAATGCACGCATGAGGCGCTCAACCACTTGTTCAAGATCGGCTTTTCGCTCACGCAGATACTCGTCTTCCATGTCGTCGAATTGCCGAGCCAAGACCTCAAGCTGAGCAGCCAAGGCCCATTCGGCATTGTAATGACGGTCACTGATCCAGCGTGCAGAATCGGTAATGATGGCGTCATCCCCGAGGAGCATCAGGTGCACATCCATCAGGGCTGAAAGCTCTGCGGGGGCATCACCAGGGAGCTCGGCTTGGAGGGAAAGCAATTCGTGAACAATTTCATCACGCGCACGCTTGAGGCGGGCAATTTCGGTTTCAACGGCCACCGCATCCACAAAGTAGTGGGCAATATCCAGCCGGCTGGATGCCACAAGAACGGCCTTACCAATTGCAATACCGCGAGAAACAGGGAGCCCAAACAGTTGAATTGTCATGTTGGCATACTATCTCGATCAGCCTAGTGAATCGATGGCAGTTTTTGGATGTATTACTGAGCTTCGCCAAATTTGTCATTGACGAGATTGATAATCGCCTGCGCTGCGGCTGCTTCGTCCTCACCATGGGCTTCCAACTCCACTTCGCTGCCCAGGCCTGCAGCCAGCATCATGACACCCATGATACTTTTGGCGTTGATGCGCCGATCATGGCGCGTGAGCCAAATTTCACTGCGAAAACTGCTGGCCAATTTGGTGAGTTTGGCTGAAGCCCGAGCATGCAAACCCAGTTTATTGCTGATGGTGAGTGTGGCCTTGATCATGGGAAACGCCTTTCAATGATTGATTTGAAGCCCAGCCGCCTGTCGGACTTGGGCGTTGTTGGCTGTACATCAGCCTCAACGGCCCATTTTTCACCGTCTTTTTGGCCCACAGCACCACAATGAGCCGCAAACCCCAAAAAACGGGCCTCGCTGAGGCTGATTTTCGCTTTCAAGGCCCCAAGCCCGATGGGCTGCCAGAAATTTCGAGGGCCATGACGCCCTGAGTGGCGCCACAAACCGCGCGATGAACCAGCCTATCCAGGGCGTCTTCTTCGTAACATAAAACTCGCCAAAGCATGGGCACGTTGACCCCGGTAACAAGTTTGATTTGACAGGCCTCATCAGAGAGGGTTTGAGCAATTCTTTGCGCCACATTACAAGGAGTGGCACCAAAAACATCAGTCAAAATCAGGGCGTCAGGGTTGCGAACCCGATCCAAAAGGAAACGGGCAGAGGATTCTATTTCTTCGACCTCCATGGCAGGATGGACATCGAGAAATTCGAGGCGGCCCAGGCGCTCAGGAAACGTATGTTGAGCCACTGCATACAAGGCTGAAGCCAAAGGGGCATGAGCAATCATTAAAAGACCAAGCATTTACGTTGATGATGAATGAAGCCTTGATTGGAGAACAATACCTTTGTTTTGTCGTTGATAAAGTCAAAATTACAAAATCATCAGGCGATTTACTTCATTCATGGCGAGTGTTGGAAGCCCGATTAAAAATCAAATTGTCAAAGGGCCCCTTTATAATAGATATTTCAGAAACTTCTGCAGTTGCTCGTGGTGATTGCAGGCTTCTCCAGAGGGCTCTGCCGTTTTGGTGGTCAGACTGATTGAACTTGCAGGTGCTTGCCCTCTCCCCGACATGAACCTACTGCGCGCTGCCTCTGTTGTTTCCATGCTGACCTTGCTGTCGCGCCTGACCGGGCTGGTGCGTGAACAAATCATTGCTGCCACGTTCGGAGCCAGTGCTCTGACAGATGCTTTCAATGTGGCATTTCGTATTCCCAACTTGCTGCGACGCCTGTTTGCTGAAGGGGCATTTTCTCAGGCTTTTGTGCCCTTGCTCGGCCAGGTACGCGCCCGCGATGGCGATGAAGAATCACGGGCACTGATCCATGCCGCGGCCACCCTACTCACTTGGGTGCTTTTAATGGTTTCATTACTTGGGGTGATTCTTGCCCCTCTGCTTGTGTGGGCCATGGCCTCAGGATTGGCGCGCTTCAACGAAGCCGTTGTCATGACACGCTGGATGTTTCCTTATATCGCTTGCATGTCTTTGGTTGCCCTGGCGGCCGGGGTACTGAACACTTGGAAACAGTTTGCTGTTCCTGCCATCACCCCTGTCTTGCTGAATGTGTCGGTGATTGGCGCTGCCTGGTTTCTCCCTGATCTTTTTAAAGCACAAGGGGTTGAACCTATTTATGCCTTGGCTGTGGGGGTGATGCTTGGCGGATTGCTTCAATTGGGGGTGCAAATTCCCGCGTTGCAGCGGGTGGGCTGTCGCCCTCGAATTGGCCTTCGCTGGCGGTCTATACAGCACGCTTGGCATCACCCAGGTGTACGCAAAATATTGAAACAAATGGGGCCGGCAGTTTTGGGGGTGTCTGTGGCTCAATTGTCTTTGCTGATCAACACCCAAATTGCCTCTCATGTGGCGGTGGGGGCCGTATCCTGGATCACGTATGCTGATCGCTTGATGGAATTTCCGACAGCCATGTTGGGCGTGGCGCTGGGCGCCGTTTTACTTCCACAACTCACTGCGGCCCAAAGCAAAGGGGATCATGACGCCTACTCAAGCTCTCTTGATTGGGGCTTGCGCCTTGTGATCATGCTGGTACTGCCTTGTGCTGCTGCTTTGCTGATATTTCCACAAGCCCTTGTGGCAGTTTTGTACCACTATGGGGCCTTTAGCATCCATGACCTTGAGCAAACTGTGTATGCCACCATGGGCTATGGACTGGGGCTGCTTGGCCTGGTAAGTATCAAAATATTGGCTCCTGGCTTTTATGCCCAGCAAGACCTCAAAACGCCGGTCAAAATCGGGGTTGCAGTTTTGCTCTTGACCCAATTTTTGAATCTGTTTCTGGTGCCATATTTGGGCCATGGGGGCCTGACTTTGTCGATTTCTTTAGGAGCCATCCTGAATGCTTTATGGCTCTTGGCCGGGCTTCGGCGCCGTGGAAGCTACCGGCCTCTGGCAGGTTGGCCGATATTTTTGTTGAAAATTTTGTTGGCTACGGCCATCATGACAACTTTTTTGTGGGGAGCCAACCAAATCTTCGACTGGACCCAATCCGGGCGCACACTGTGGCGGCTGGCGGAAGTCGGAGCTTGTATGCTATCTGCCGTCTTCATTTACTTGGGTACTTTATTTGTTTTGGGGTTCAGATTACGAAATTTTTACCATCGTGGATGATCTTATTTTGGTACAAGTAAAACCTGACAAAACACCGATCGTTTGTTTTGTTTTACTATTGATCCTCTTCATGCAGATTGCTTCATG
This sequence comes from Methylibium sp., assembly GCA_040375795.1. Lineage (GTDB taxonomy): Bacteria > Pseudomonadota > Gammaproteobacteria > Burkholderiales > Burkholderiaceae_C > CANHBY01. Next base: position 9,871 of record JBEIRS010000003.1, on the reverse strand, counting down.
GCACTGACCACTCCCCAACGACTCGCCCTGTCTTGGTTCATGCTTGGCTTGTCGTTTGCATTCAGTTTGTGGTTACTGGCCCCCATACTGACTCCTTTTATTGTGGGTGCCGTCATGGCTTACGCCCTGGAACCAGCCGTGCGCGGTCTTGTAAGGCGCAAGGTACCACGTCTTGTTGCCGTGGTATTTGTTGAAATACTGACGGTGCTGGCTCTACTGTCCCTCTTGCTTTTGGTTGTGCCTATTATTTCCAAACAAATTCCCTTGCTCAAAGACCAAATCCCCAGGCTCTTTGACTGGATTCAAACCCAAGGGCTCCCGAGCTTGGCACATTGGGGTATCCATATTCCCCTCGATACCGCCCACATCAAAAAGGTCTTATTGGAATTATTTGGCAATAATTTACCCGATGGGCTGCAAGCCGTTTTAAACTCAGCCCTGGCTGGCGGTGGCTTGCTGCTGTCGGTGGTGGGTACAGCGGTTTTGGTGCCTTTGGTTTTGTTTTATCTTCTCATGGATTGGCCTCAAATACTGCTTCGCATTCATGGCCTGATTCCACGGCGTTGGCTTCACCAAACTTGCAGCCTGATGGCCGATATTGACGCGATATTAGGTCAATACCTCCGCGGCCAATTGCTTGTGATGCTGATTTTGGCAGTTTATTACAGCGTGAGTTTGGCGGCTTTTGGTTTTCAGTTGGCTTTGCCTGTTGGTGTATTTACTGGCTTGGCCATGTGTATTCCCTACTTGGGTTTTAGTTTGGGTTTGCTGCTGGCCCTGCTGACCGGAATCATGCAATTCATGAGTTGGTATGGGGTGCTGGTTGTGGCTCTTGTTTATGGTTTGGGTCAAGTGATTGAAAGCTTCTTTCTCACCCCGAAACTGGTCGGCGAGCGTATCGGAATGCATCCTTTGCTGGTTATTTTTTCTTTACTAGCCTTTGGCCACCTCTTAGGTTTTGTTGGGGTTCTGGTCGCCTTGCCCGTTAGTGCAGTCTTGGTGGTCGCAGCGGGGCGGCTTCAAGCAGCCTATCTTTCTAGTCGCCTGTACTCAGGCTGAGCATGATGATGCAAATTCCTCTTTCCATACGGCATGCTCACATGCCATCTTTTGATAATTTTATGGTGGGTGATAACGCCCTGATGCTGGCCCAACTGCAGTACATTAGCCCAGCAAATCCACCCCCACAGCCGCTATACCTGTGGGGGCCCTCAGGCACCGGGAAAACTCATTTACTTCAAGCCTTACACAGTCTGTGGGAACAAAATCAAACCGGTCTCGTTTGCCATCTTTTGCCAGAGTTTCTAGACCCCGAAACGGTTCCTGACTGGATGGACGACCCGGCCTGGAATCTTCTGCTTCTGGATGCCTGTGAAACCTATGGTGAGCGCGAACAACCAGCGGCCTTTGCTCTGTTCATCGAGGCGTCGTCCCGGGGAGCATCGATCATTGCAGCGGGCCGTTTGCCCCCGATTGATCTTCCGCTCAGAGATGATTTACGAACCCGTTTGGCCTGGGGCCTGGTGCTTCCCGTTTTACCCTTGAAAGATGCGCATGCTGGCATGGCACTGCATGCTGAAGCCAAACGGCGCGGCCTGATTCTCTCCGAAGATGTGGTCAGTTACCTTCTGACCCATTTTCCCCGCAATTTGAAGCAATTGATGACGCTCCTTGATCGCCTGGATCATTTTGCACTCATTCACAAGCGTTCCTTGACGGTTCCCCTTCTCAAACAAATGCTACTTGAGGCCCCCTTTGAATCCATAAACCGCAATGAACCTGTGTCTTTTTGATCTTGATGACACCCTCTTGCCCCTAGACTCTGACCATGCCTGGGGTGAGTTTCTTATCCAATTGGGCTGGGTGGACCCCTCTGAGTTTCGTCGTCGCAACGATGAATTTTTTAAGCAATATCAAGCTGGCCAACTTGATATTCATGCCTATGTCGCATTCACCACACACGCCTTAAGATCCCGAGACATACCGCAACTGCTGGCAGCTCAAAAGCGATTTATGAACGAGGTGATTCAGCCCAATTTGCACCCCACCGCACTCAATCTCGTTCGCTCCCATCAGTCTCAAGGAGACTGGGTGGCCCTTGTGACGGCCACCAATGATTTTGTAACTGAACCCATCGCCAGAGCTTTTGGCATTGAACACCTTATCGCACTTCGATGGGCCCGAGACCCTCAAGGCACCATCACAGGCTTGATTGACGGTGTTCCGAGTTATCGTGAGGGCAAGGTCACGCGGGTGTCTGAATGGCTCTCTGAATATGGCAAGTCCTGGGAAAATTTTGACCGCATCACTGTCTACACAGACTCTCTGAATGACTTGCCTTTGCTCGAACGAGCCACCCACCCTGTGGCCACCAATCCCTCACCTGGCTTACGCAACATGGCTCAGACTCGTGGATGGCAAACCCTGCAACTTTTTTCATGATTAAAAACTTGATCCATAAATTGGCCTCGCCCCTGAAAAAGGCTTTATCTGCCAAAAGTTCTCTGAAAGGCCTTGGAAAACGGGTCGAATTGACACCACAAGCCCATGGAATTGACCACTCCTTGGTGGATGATCGTGCAGTCAAAGTTGTGCAGACACTCGTCGAGGCGGGCTTTGAAGCCTATATTGTGGGGGGAGCGGTCCGCGACCTGCTCTTGGGCCTGCGCCCCAAAGACTTTGACGTAGCAACCAATGCCACCCCTGAAGAAGTCAAATCGCTGTTTCGCAGAGCCTTCATCATTGGGCGACGCTTTCGGATTGTTCATGTGGTGTTTGGTCGGGGCCGAGACCATGAGGTGATTGAGGTCTCGACTTTCCGGGCCCTGATGGATACCACATCAGCCACCCAGGTCAGTGGCAATGAAAAAACGTCCAAAGGTGAATTGGCAGGCAAAACCCATGCGGTAGATACCGAGGGGCGCATCTTGCGTGACAATGTTTGGGGCCCTCAAAACCAAGATGCCGCCCGTCGGGATTTCACGGTCAATGCGATGTACTACAACCCCATCACACAAATTTTGGTGGACTACCACGGGGGTGTCAAAGATACACAGAAAAAACTCTTGCGCATGATTGGTGACCCTGCCTCACGTTACCGGGAAGACCCAGTACGCATCCTCCGTGCAGTCCGTTTCGCAGCCAAACTTGGTTTTCAAATCGAGCCCAAAACCAAAGCGCCCATCCAGGATTCGCTGAGTTTGCTTGAAAACGTTCCTCAGTCTCGCACATTTGACGAGATGATCAAACTTCTTCAAACAGGCCATTCTCTGGCCAGCCTCGACGCATTGAAAAAGCATGGGCTTTGGGGGCAAGGAGTTTTCCCCATTCTCGATGCGGTTCTGGATGCCTCGGCTCCTCATCGGAGAGTGCAGTTTATCCAGATCGCTTTGGCCGACACCGACCGCCGGGTTGCTGAAGGAAAGCCCGTGGCTCCCAGCTTCATGTTGGCCTGCCTGCTTTGGCACGATGTTCTTGATCGCTGGGAGCAATCGCAGCACACAGGAGAGTTGCCATTTCCGGCACTTCAGCAAGCAGTTTACTCTGTCTTTGATGCACGCATCGGTGATATTTCAGGCCGTGGCAAATTGGGGGCTGATATGCGTGAAATTTGGATGATGCAGCCACGCTTTGAGCGCCGCGTCGGTAGTGGCCCCTTCACGTTGATAGACCACCCTCGCTTTCGAGCTGGGTTTGATTTTTTGCGCCTTCGCGCTGATGCCAAAGAACTTCCTGACGAACTGGCCGACTGGTGGGAAGATTTTTCTCTGGGCGATGAAGAAGAACGCCGCGCCCTGATTGATGTCGCCCGTGATCAAGATGCCGTACGCAGAGCAGCATCGATTACCTCAGCCAAATCCAAAAATAAAGCCCCTGGAGTGTCTTCCCCTGACACAGAAAACCTTTCCCCGACAGACCCTCCAGCCAAAAAGCGACGGCGTCGCCGTCGAAAACCTGACGCTGACACTGGCCCTCACGAAACGTCAAACGCCAATGCTGCAAAACCTCGTGATTGAACCATGGGCACTGGTGTCTATGTCTCGTTGCATCACCCTTGCTGCATTCGAGCAGCCACGCATCCCCCGCCGCACGCCAGGCCGCTCTCGGTGCTGACGCAGTACTGATGCAAAGAAACACCAGCCCAAAATCTGTCACGGCCTATGTGGGCTTGGGAGCCAACTTGGGCCCTGCCCTTTTGACCTTGAAATCTGTCCTGCAAATTTTAGCCTCTCAGCCCGAGGCTGAGTGCCATCTGCTTGCCCACTCGTCATTTTACCGCTCTGCCCCCGTAGAAGCAAAAGGCCCTGATTTCATCAATGCGGTTGCCATGCTCAAAACCAGGCACTCACCCTTTCAATTATTGCATTGGCTGCAAAAAATTGAGCTGCAATATCAGCGTCAGCGCCCTTACCAAAATGCTCCACGCACGCTCGATCTGGATCTGCTTTTATGGGGTCACTGCATTTTGCAAGAGCCAGAATTACAATTACCCCACCCACGCATACATTCGCGTGCCTTTGTACTGCAGCCTCTCGCCGAACTGAGCCCTGACTTGGAAATTCCAACGCAAGGGTGTGTCCGGGACCTTTTATCAGGGGTCGCCGATCAAACCATTGAACGGTTGACAGAAAGCGATTGATTCCATCACCCCCCTCTTTTAGGGGTGTTTTAATTGCCCCCGACAGGGGGAAGCCAGTTTTGCAAAATCAAACTAGAGTGAGCGCTGTGTTCATTCTGCGTATTAAAACGTGTTTTATCTGCATCAACAAGCCGGCCTGAGCCTCATCGAAATGCTCATTGTTCTCAGCTTGCTTGCCATCAGCCTTGGCTGTGCCATCCCTACTTTTTCAAGTTATCGGGATCATCTTCGTCTTCAACATGCCTCGGCCCAACTTGTCTCTGATCTGCAATGGGCACGGTCTGAGTCTGGTCGGCGCAATCGTCCTGTACGCTGGAGCTGGCGAGCATACCCTGATGGGGTTTGCTACTTTTTACATACCGGCAGCCCCAGCCACTGCCACTGCAGCCTATCGTCTGTGCACTGCGAGCCAGGAAGTAGGCTATTGAAATCTGTACGCTGGGCCAGAAAAGACCCTATTTCTTTTCAATCTAATGTTGCTTCGATTCATTTTGACCCTGCACTTGGAACCAGCACCCCCGCTGCAAGGCTCAAACTCACCACATTGCAAGGCAAAAGTATCGAGCATGTCATCAATGTGATGGGCCGGATACGCACTTGTTCGAGCACCAATCATCACTTGGGCCTGCCGAGGTGCTGATCATGCAAAAATCACCCTCATTATTTCCCCGGGCAGTCAAGCACATTGACGCTCACCCAGCCATTGAGGGGTTTAGCTTGATTGAAATCCTCATCAGTCTTGCCATTGCGGCCATACTGGTGACAATGGCTTACCCCTCATTCCAGCAAGCCATGCTCAAAGGCCGACGTCTTGAAGCTTGGGCTGGCTTGCAGCAAATTCAGCTGGCTCAGGCACGCTACCGAATGAGCCACCCCCGCTACGGCAATCTTGAAGAAATCGGATGGCATACCAGCTCGCAAAAAAAAATACTATGCTTTTCAAATCAGCCACCATGACCCACATGGTTATACCGTGTCAGCCTTCGCACAGGCTGCCCAAACCCATGATTTTCCTTGTCAACATCTGCAAATCCAGTGGCATGGCCTGGGCATGGAACAACGCTCGGGCAGTAATCTTGATCTAGGCAATACTGAAGAGCAAAATCGAAATTGCTGGCCATCATGAAACCGTTGTTGGCGCAGACGCCCGTAGGTCAAGCCTATCGTTATCGGCAAATTTGTCATCGGCAGACCCAAGGTCAATGGGGCTTTTCGCTGGTTGAGTTTCTGGTAGGAAGCACGATTGGCATGATCTTACTGAGTGCTGCAACCCTGCTATGGGCTGAGTACACCCGTATGCATCATGGATGGGTTCAAGAAGCCCGCCTTGATCACGATCTACGCGCCAGTGCCCGCTTGCTCATCAGCCATCTACGACGTGCCGGCTATTGGGCCAGCCCAGCAAGCCATCGATTGAACCCTTACGCTGAACTTCAATTCACCGAAAAAGAAATTTTATTTTATACCTCACGAGACGCGACTGAAAATCACCAAATTGATGCCAATGAAGTTTTCGGTATTCGCCTCAAAAAAGACGTCCTCGAATTTGCGCTGGGCACCCAAAACTGGCAGGCGCTGACAGACCCTCATGCATTGCGCATACGCAGCTTTGAGCTTCGCCCAGCCTGGCCAATGATTGATTGTGACACCCCCTCAGAAGCACTGGTTTTACAACTCGTGATTGTGGCCGAAAGCTCGGCCCGCATCCCCTTGATACGGCGTCACGAGGCTCTGGTGACACTTCGCAATCCAGTCAAAATGCGTCCCTGTGATTGCCCAAATTCACCCTCAACCAAGCCCTGCCTTGGCGTCAAATCAGCACCATCTTGAATTCATTTCATGGCCCCATCAGCCACTCAGGCTTGCCTGCTCACGCCACCTTTGATATCTCCATGCTTCGCCTTTGGGGTGACATGCTCAACATCAATCACCTTTGATATTTCCAATGCCCAAACTCTATGCGACTCGATACTCAACCCTCCAACAAACGGGGGGCACAGTACTCACTTTATTGATTTTTTTGATGAGTGGAATGGTGATGAGTCTCGGCTGGGTTCACCACCACATTCTTTTTTCCCAACAATCGGCCCAGAACGACGCCATGAGGTCTCAAGCCATGGCCCTTGCAGAAACTGGCTTCTCCTGGGCTCAAGCGTATTTGAACTCAGCTCACTCTGCGGCCCGATCTTTGTGCTCATTCAGCCCGGGCCAACCAACTCTCAGGGCACAGGCTGGCCACTTTCTAGCTTGCCAACACCAGGCATCTTCTTGGAGTTGTCAATGCGGTCAACATTTGGCTCTTGAAAATCTTCCTTCAAACCCTGGCCCTTCTTTTTTGATTGAATTACTTCCCTCCCAGATGCAGCGCAGCATCAAGGTCAGGTCTCGCGCATGCGTTGAGGGGGGGGTGGCGTGTTTGAATCAGGCTCAGGCTGAATTGCATCAAACATGGTCTCTCATGGGGGGGTTACATCATATGCCGAATGCAGCTTTGCTTGCCTTGGGTTCGGTACACATTTCGGGCTCAAGTGACCCCGTTGATGGAAAAAATATAACCAGCTTTTTCGAATATCCGCTCATGAGCCAACCGGTCAAACAGTCTTCGGAATTATTCAAATTCATGTTTGGCTTTGATCAACATGAGTGGCAAACACAAACTTCTTTGCGGACATTGGACTGTGAAGCGCCGTGCTCTGACAATCTGACAAAAAATCTCGCAGACCCATCCGTGACCATGATTCATTTATCAAAACTGCACATCGACAGCCCCATCACCCTTGGCTCTGCTGATCGGCCCGTTTTATTGGTGGTCGATGGTTTGGCTCAATTAAATGCCCCAACCATCCTTTACGGGCTTTTGTATGCAGGTCGCATCACCTCCAAAGCCCCAGAAAGCACTCTTCAAATTCATGGGGCGCTGGTGTCTGAAACAGAGATCACACTCGGGGCTCGGCCAATGCTGCATTTTGACCCCCTCTTGCTTCAAAAATTAAAAAACAGCACGGGCAGTTATATACGCATGCCAGCCACTTGGACTGATTTATGATTTCCCAGGTCTTGACACATAGGCAGCTTCAACAAGGGGGGCTGCTCTTGGAGGCATTGATTGGATTTGTACTGCTGAGCTTGCTTATTCTTGGGCTGGTACCCAGTCAAATAGCCATCCAATCTCATCAACACTTGGGTCAAGACCTGACGCAAGCAACGATGTTGGCAGAATCAGAAATCGAACGGCTGCAAGCCTTACCTTGGAGAGCATTACCGCCTGATGGTCAAGAAAAAATTTTCAGCCAGGCACTTGCAAATTCTTCGACGCATTTTGACGTCACCCGTGAAATTGAAACCTCGCCAGTTGGTTGGCGTCGTATCATGCTCAAAGTCAACTGGACAGACCTCAGCGGAACGCATCGCAATATGCAATGGGAATCAGGGCGCAGCTTTGAACCTGAAGGCTGGGGGGCGAAAATTTTATCCTCTCAATGGGCACACAGCCTGCCAGAATCTGATTCTAAAAGTCAACAACCGCATCCAGAAGGATATGGGTATCTACACAAACCCGAAAATGTTGAACAACCAGGCCACATGCCACCCAATTGACTGATCAGCAGACCCATACCCGCGACTGCAAACTGGTCAGCTCAGACCACCACACCGCAAGTAACCCTAGGCACTTGGACAGAGCTTGACGGCGCAGGTGGTCACCGACTATTTTTCACTATTCTTGATACTGGAAGCCAGCTCCGCCACCAATGCCGGATTCCAGTGTGGATCATTGTACATTTTGAACTGCCGGTAAACTTTAAAATAAGACGTTCCAGAACGGGCCTCTGAGAGCAGATCATTGAGGCACTGAGCCAAGTCTTGGCGCTGTTGTAACAGCCTTTCCAATTTTACTTGACTCGATTGGATATGAGCTTCATCGACATCATTGCGTTTGGTTTGCGCCCGCATGGCAAAAATTTTCAGGGCCAATATTGAAAGCCGGTCAATCATGCTGCCGGCTGTTTCACTGTGCAATCGAGCCCCTGCGGGCACCCGCGTGATCGGGGCCTCAGAGCGGACAGAATGTTCATCCACCCAACCCAGCATGAGCAAAAGTAATTCATCGACGCGCTCGGTGGCATCATTACGGGCCTGATTAAACCGGTCAATTGCACGCTTGTTGGCTGCAATTTCTTCGGCACTCACGGTCATGCGTCGGGCCAAATCCTCCTCGTTCCATAAAAAGTGGTTTTGTCGATGGTTTGTCTCGATCCAGTACCAAACATTGCTGGCTGAAAATGACTGAGCCTGCACACTCCATGGTGCATCCAAAAGGAGGTTGTGAAGCTTTGTCACGGTTTCGCCCGTCACAGGAGTGTCAGCGCTCAAAGTCGCTGATGTTGGTGTGCTGGTCTGTAAATCATTCATCTTGATTTTGTTGGATCTGTTTTAAATAAAATTGAGCAGAGCTTGCGTGAATGCTCCCGCGACTAAGCGCTGCGCGCTGTAGTCGGGGCATCTGGGCAAGTGCCATTGCACTGGCCTAGACACCCGCAGGCAAAGCCTGGCGGTGAGAGTGCCCGACGGATGTTTGGGCCAATGGCTGGGTGTATTCCCAAACATCCGCGAGTACAAGCGGCATTCTCGCAACAGCACCGGAGCTTTTGCCGGTAGCTGCCTTTGGATCCTGGCTGGGCTTGATGCCCAGCAACATCGCCAGCCCACGAGCCGCGATGTTGAGTGCGCCGTTGAGGTCGGCGTTGTAGCGCTTGCCCGAGGCAAACGTCGCGAGCTGCGCGTTGTCCTTGGAGCGGCTCACCTTGCCCGAGCCGTCGTAGGCCCAGCGGCTGGTTCCTCGTGCAAAGACTTCGAGCATGCGCATCCCGAGCTCCTGGGCCTTGTGCCCCAAGGCCTTGATGAGCGCCCGATGTTGGAATCGGTGGAAGCGCTGTCTCATCGCTTTGCTGGGCCCTTTGGGTCTCCAGCCTTTGAGGTCTTCGACCACGAAGGCTTTGGCCCCGTGCTTCGCGGCAAATGCCGCCAGCTCTGAGGCTATCGCACGCGCCGCATCCAGGCTCAGGCCCGCAATGCGTCGGTGCAGCTCCACGCCATGCCGCTGGCCACGGCGCACCGTGCCTGATGCGGATTGCTTGGAAGCGATCACTTCAGCCAGAGCGTCGCGCCGGTCGTTGTGCCTGCCGCAAGTGAGGAACTTGCGAGCTATCACCGTGCCGGTGGAATCGACGATGG
>JBEIRS010000323.1:0-1683 GCA_040375795.1 Methylibium sp. | reverse complement strand
GGTGTGATCACGGCCAAGAGCTACTCTGATTTAGACAAGGCAGGAAAAGCTGGGAGTAGATTGATGGTTGATGCGTTGACCAAGCTTGCTGGCTCCGCTATTGGTCTTGTGAAACATAGTCAAAAACTAATTCCTGCAATTTCAAAAATAAATCCAGAATTGGGTCGCCATATTCAAAAAATTATCAATAAAATACCTAAGCCTCCAAAAATAACGGATAACCTAAAACAACTTATCAGAAAAGGTGATCTCTCTGGGATTGAAAATACAAATGATCCAAAAATCATCAATCAGATCATCGATACTGTGCTGAAGGGAGATCTTTATAAGATCCCACAACCACATCAGGACGCTTTTCTTTCCGCCCTTCTGAGGCAATCAAGAAATAACGATATTTTTCAGTCAGGTTTGAAAACTACTCAACAAGCCATCGACAAGTTGTTGGTCAATGGCAAAAGTGGTACCGAAGGGCCCCTCTTCACTCTAAAAAATTTACTCACTGAGTCCCCAGATGATGGCGCGCGTGGCGTTGATCATTTGTTATCATCGAAAAATAAAGTATGGATCAAAGAAAATTACGAACGTTTGCATCAATTCAGTAAACTTGTTGCAGAAAAAATTGGTTCCGATAATGATTTATATCAAAAAACAAATCAGAGGTTGCATGAATTATCAGGAAAAGCATTCGACGTTAAGAGTACCTTACCAGTTCAGATCCCTAAAAACGCTCGACCTGGTGAAAGAGTTTTAATAACACCGGGCCAGCACGCCCCCCCCTGGAATGATGCCTGGCATTCAGGAAAAAAACCTTAAAAAAATACACGTGCTCGCAAAGCACGCCCAGATGCTGCGGCCATGTGCCGCAGCAATACATCACAACATAGCAGGCGCGCCCTGCCCCCTTTCAGGGTGTGCCATCAGGGGTGATGGGCATGGGAGAAGCACTGCTTGAACCTGGCGAATTTTCAATGGTGCTGGAGGGGGGGCTTGGGTTTCGATTTTACGTTCAATGCGTTCGACTTGAGGATCCCCCCAAGAACCTGAAATATGGAATTCCCGAGTGCTCGCTTGTGCCAAGGGCTTGCGTAAAAAAAGCTGGGCGACAAAGGTGCCCAAACCAATCCCGGGGTTAATGACTGCATAGGCCAAAGAAGCCGTGCCAGCATTAATTTCCGGTACAACAAAAACCCGCAAGTCTTGAGTTTCATGACGCAAGTCGGCATTGCCCTCCATCAAAACAACCGCCTGAAGCCCCCGCATGCGCAGGTTGGTGGTGCTGGCAATGCTGTTGAACAGGGTGATATCTCCCGTGATATTGTCAAAAGCAAAGCCTTCTTGAAAAATATCCCGAAAGTCCAAGATCAAACGGCGGGGAAGGCTTTGCAGGCTCAACACCCCAAGCAGTCGGGCAGCTCCTGGCTCTACCTTCAGAAACTGGCCAGACTCGATCGCCACTTTCATTTGCCCGGCCATGATTTGATAATCAACGTCAAAAGGCGACCCTACCCACTGAATTTGCCCGAATATGTCCCCTTTGCCCCCCCGGATAAGGCGCTCACCGCCAAAGCGTTCAATCAAAAGACCACCATTTTTGATCTCAAGTTTAAAATCAAGCGCCATCCGCCGGCTGGAGCGGCCACTGCTGTCGGTGGCCGCCCATTGCCCTTGTGCCTTGAGGGTGGC
>JBEIRS010000127.1:0-4710 GCA_040375795.1 Methylibium sp. | reverse complement strand
TTGAGTGCTGGCCAAGCCGCCAGCACTTATATTTTGCTTGCCGTTGGTGATGCTCTGGTGGCACAAATACCGGCGCTTTTGATTTCGGTCGCAGCGGCCATGGTGGTGTCACGGGTTGGTAAAGATCAAGATGTGGGACAGCAAATTACCACTCAAGTCTTCAACTCGCCACGTTCTCTGTCAATCACTGCAGGGATCATTGGTCTGCTTGGCCTCATTCCAGGGATGCCGCATTTTGTGTTCCTTTTGATTTCAGGAGCCTTTGCTTATGGGGCCTATTGGCTCAAAAATCAGCAACGCAAAGCGCGCTCAGCTCCACCGCCACCCCCTGCTGCGGCGGAGCCCAATGCCGAGGCCAGCTGGGATGACTTGGTTCCCGTAGACACCCTGGGCATGGAGGTGGGCTACCGTTTGATTTCCTTGGTTGACCGCCATCGCGAGGGTGATTTGCTGACCCGCATCAAGGGGGTTCGTAAAAAGTTTGCCCAAGATGTGGGCTTTTTGCCTCCTCCCGTTCATATTCGGGACAACCTGGAGCTCAGGCCCAGCTTGTATCGAATCATGCTGCGAGGTGCGGTTGTTGGCGAGGGGGAGGCCTTCCCGGGGATGTGGATGGCCATCAACCCAGGGGGGGCAACCATGCAGTTGCCTGGCACCCGTACCACCGACCCTGCTTTTGGCCTGCCGGCCATCTGGATTGAAGAACGTCAGCGTGAAAGCGCCCAAATGAGTGGATTTACAGTGGTTGATTGCTCGACCGTGATCGCCACTCATCTTTCACACTTGATGCAAGTCCATGCAGCCAAGCTGCTAGGACGTGTAGAGACCCAGCAGTTGGTCGAGCATGTCACCAAGCTGGCCCCCAAATTGATGGAAGATGTGGTTCCGAAAATGGTTGGAATTCCTGCACTGCAAAAACTTCTCCAGATCCTGCTTGATGAAGAGGTGCATATCCGTGATATGCGATCCATTGTTGAAAGCCTGGCTGAACATGCGGCCTCAGTCACCGACCCGGCCGAGCTGGCCCGCCGTATTCGCATTAGTCTTTCTTCAGCGATTGTTCAGCAAATTTATGGTTCAGTCCGCGAGCTTGATGTGATTGCCCTTGAGCCTGAACTTGAACGCTTGGTCACTCAAGCCTTGAATTCACCCCACGGTGTGGCCCTTGACCCCGGGGTCGCTGACACGCTGACCCGCCGTGCCGCAGAGTCGGCCAAGCGGCAGGAAGACAAGGGCCAGCCTGCTTGCCTGCTGGTGCCTGATTTGATCCGTGCCCCCATGGCACGGCTGCTACGCCGTGCGGCACCCCGCTTGAAAGTTTTGAGCCACAGTGAAATCCCGGAAACCCATTCAATTCGTATTGGTTCGATCATCGGGGGTGCCTCCTGAGAAGGATCCCCCGGACTGAGTTTCATCCGATTTGCGTTGGAGATGCATCATGAATGTCAAACGTTTTACCGCCCCGAATTCTCGTGAGGCCCTGAAGTTGGTGCGGGAAATGCTCGGAGATGATGCCATTGTGTTGTCAAACAAGCCCTGCTCAGAAGGGGTTGAAATTCTTGCCATGGTCCCGGGTTCGGTGGAACAAATCGAACGCATGATCCCAGCATCGGCGACAGTAGCCAAGTCTTCCGGCTTGATGTCAATGCACGCTTCGCATGATGATGGCGCTGCAATGAACACATTGCAAAACCAAGGCAAAACCAGCGCCCCGAGAGCCGCGTGGTCCACCTTGGCAAATGCGGCTCGGTCAGTGGTTCGCGGGGTGGATCAGCGTGATCCTTCCGTCGACAAGCCCCTCTCAAGCCCCCACAAGAGCGCCGAAAAAGAGCCATCCATGAGCCCCAGCGCCTCCTTGTCATTTCATGAGTATGTTCGTGAGCGCATGCTGAAAAAACGCGACGCTGAAATCAAAGCTGAAGCTGCCGCCAAATCTTCAGCGGCCAAGGCACAGGTGATGTCCACGGTCAATGAGGATATTGAGCGGATGTCCATGAGCACCTTGTCTTTTCAAGAATACGCACGCGAGCGCATGCTTAGACGCCGCGAAGAAGCGGCGCGCGAAGCGGCTGAAAAGGAAAAGCGCGAAAAAGAAGAGCACGCTGCCCTCAAGGCAGCCACTGAACAAGCCCGCTTGGCTGCAGAACATACCAAAGCGAATCAGCGCAATACTGCAAACCCTCGCGTATCACCTCCCACTTTGCGTGAGGAAATTCCTGTTTTGACCGACAACATTGCTGCACGTCGTGAACAGCAAGATATGCTCAAAGAGCTCAAGTCCATGAAAGGCTTGATTGAAGATCGTTTCGGTGCCTTGGCATTCATGGAAAAGCTTCAACGTGACCCTGCCCAGGCGCGCCTTACTCAAAAACTACTGGACTGCGGTTTTTCACCAGCCCTCATCCGCAAATTGACGGCCAGCCTGAAGCCGGAAGTTCCTGATGAAACAGAATGGGCGGCGACCGTGCTTCAGCGTAATTTATCATGTGCAGAAAATGAACCTGCTCTTGAGGATCAAGGTGGGATTTTTGCCTTGATCGGCTCGACTGGGGTGGGTAAAACCACCACCACCGCCAAACTTGCCGCTGCATTTGCCACCAAGTATGGTGCCTCCAACCTCGGCCTGATTACACTCGATGCTTACCGTGTGGGCGCCCACGAGCAACTTCGGACTTACGGCCGAATTCTTGGTGTCCCTGTGCATACGGCCCATGATCGGGCCTCGCTGGAAGACCTCCTTGAGCTGCTTGGCAACAAAAAAATGGTGCTCATCGACACCGCTGGCATGTGTCAGCGCGATGCTCGCACGAATGAACTGCTGGAAATGCTGAGTCACCGGGCCATTAAAAAGCTGCTGGTGGTCAATGCCTCGGTTCAGGGTGAAACCATTGATGATGTTCTCAGATTTTATCGGGTTGGGGAGGCCGCGGGCGTGGTGCTTTCCAAAATTGATGAAGCCGTGAAACTTGGCCCGGCACTGGATGCGATGATTCGTCATAAAGTGACCGTACTCGGTGTGGCCAATGGGCAAAGGGTTCCCGAAGACTGGCATCGTTTGTCATCCAAGGCACTGGTTCAACGCTCGCTTCGCTGCGCACCATCGACAGCGTTTCGGATGGACTCCAGCGATGTCAATCTGATTTTTGCGGCCCCCCATTCGCCGCGTTACAGTGGCCATCACGAGTCTCAAGACGCATCGAACAGGGCCCTTGGTCTTTGAAGGGGAAAACCATGCTTAACGTCGCATCTCGACCCATCCCACTCGACCAAGCCTATGGCCTGAGGCAATTGTTTGCTCGCGCCCAATTGTTATGTATCCCTGTGGTGTCTAACCCACATGTGACTTTTGGCGGGGTCATTTTGGAGCGTCTTTGTGCAGCCTTCACCATGCTGGGCAAAAAAATCTTGGTCATTGACGCCGCCGAGCACTCGCCCGAGCCTCATGAAATGGCCGATATTGATTTGGCAGCCAGTGTAGAGACACTTTCCAATGAAGTGTTTTATCTCGCCGCCCGAGGCTTGCCTTTACGATCAGTCAATGCCAAGGGCTCAACTGCTGCATTTTTAGAAGCTGCAGCCCAGGCCGTGCCGCAAGCTGAGGTGGCCTTGGTGCACGCCCATGGTTCAGAAATGTGCCGCTTGTTTGGCCAAAGCGGCGCCCGGCCCTTGCTCATCGCCGACGAGCACCCCAGCAGCGTGACCCACTCTTATGCTGCAATGAAAATGCTGACACAAAGAGCCGGCTTGAAAGTTTTTGATGTTCTTTTGTGTATTGAGCCTCAATCACCCCGGGCAGATCGTATTGCCAAGCAACTGGCACGTTGTGCCGATGATTTTTTCGGGGGAATTGTGCGCGAATGCATTCAAATCGATCCGGTGTGTGCAGCACAAGAGATGCCTACACCTGAATTGCTGCGCTGGGCCTATCTTACGCTTCGGGCATTGGAACCCGATGACGGGCTGGCTTTTAAAGGCAGCCCGGCCAACTCGACGTTCATGGAAGCGCAAGCCCATGATTTTTTTGACCATCGATACCCTGCGATGAACTGACTTACGGAGCATCTCATGTACACCGCCAAAGGTCAACTGGATGTCAATTCCATGCTCAAGCAGTACAGCCCTTTGGTGCGCCGCCTGGCTCACCAAATGATGGCCAAACTGCCTGCCAATATCGAAATTGATGACCTGATTCAGGTCGGCATGATTGGCCTCACCGATGCTTTTTCTCGTTTTGATGCAGGACAGGGTATACAGTTCGAGACCTTTGCCACACAGCGTATTCGAGGGGCCATGCTCGATGAATTGCGCAGCGGTGATTACCTCTCCCGGGGCACGCGCAAGCAACAACGAAGCATCGAAAGTGCGGTGCATAAATTAGAGCAACGCTTGGGACGCAGCCCGATTGAAAGTGAAATTGCCCGTGAAATGGGCATGACCCTGGCAGACTACCAAGATCTCCTGGGCAAAGTGCGTGGTACGCAATTGATTTACCTTGAAGACATGTCTGGGGAAGACGGTGACAATGATTACCTTGATCGCCATGTGGGCGATGATTCTCTGAGCCCATTAGCCCAGCTTCAAGATGGGCGTATGCGCCGAGCGCTGATCGATGCCATTAAAATGCTGCCCGAACGCGAACAGCATGTGATGAGTATGTACTATGAGCAGGACATGAACCTCAAGGAAATTGCCACGGTTCTCAAAGTCACC
>JBEIRS010000206.1:0-3270 GCA_040375795.1 Methylibium sp. | reverse complement strand
TCTGTGCATAAAAATTGCAAGGCTGGCTGCACCAAGGGGGTGACATGGTGCTCCAGGTCAGCGGGGGATGGAAAAACTTCGTCAAAGTACATTTTGAGCCAATCAGCCAGTTCACTGAGAGTGGAGCAGCGGTCTTTGAAGAGTGCGCACATTTCAGGACAAACCTGAACCACCTTGCCTTTGCGACTCAGGTAGTGCTGAAGATGTCGGGCCACAGCGTCATCAGGCAGGGCCTTGAGGCATTGCGCATTGACCCAGTTTAGTTTGGCGACATCCCATTGAGCAGGGCTTTTTGCCAAGTGACTTCCATCAAACCACTGAACAAATTGCTCCAGTGAAAAAATTTCATCATCACCATGGCTCCAGCCCAAACGAGCAAGATAATTGAGCATGGCTTCTGGCAGGTACCCTGCTTCTTCATATTGCATCACGCTGACAGCGCCATGACGTTTGGAGAGCTTTTCTCCGTCAGGGCCGAGAATCATCGGCACATGCCCATAAACGGGCAACTCAGCACCCAGCGCGCGGAGAATGTTAATTTGACGGGGCGTGTTATTGACGTGATCATCACCCCGAATCACATGGGTGATGCGCATGTCCCAATCATCGACAACCACGCAAAAATTGTAGGTGGGGACACCGATGTCATCTTCAGAGAAGCTCTCAGGATGAGGGCGTGCAATGATAAGATCATCCAATTCGCGATTATGGATAGTGATGGGGCCTTTCACCATATCGACCCAAGACACTTCCCCTTCGAGCGGGTTGCGAAAGCGGATCACGCAAGGTTGACCCGGGGGCACCTGGGGCAGGTTTTTTCCAGGTTCAGGGCGCCATCGCCCATCATATCTCGGTTTGTCACCCCGTTGGCGCTGAGCTTCGCGCATGGCCTCAAGCTCTTCAGGGGAGCAATAGCAGCGGTAGGCTGAGCCATTTTGCAGCATTTGACGAATCACTGTGCGGTAGCGCTCAATGTGCTGCATCTGAAAAAAAGGGCCTTCATCAATATCCAGTCGAAGCCACTGCATGGCTGCAATAATTTGATCCACAGCTTCTTGACTTGATCGGGCCACATCGGTGTCTTCTATGCGAAGAATAAAGCGACCGCCAAAATGGCGGGCAAAAGCCCATGAAAACAAAGCAGTGCGGGCAGTTCCAAGGTGCAAGAAGCCTGTGGGAGAAGGGGCAATTCGGGTTCGAATGGGTGGGTTCATGGGCGGGCCAAAGAGTCAAACAGTTGACAAAGAAAATCTGGAGAACCTGAATTGTGCCGGGTTCAAGCATACACTCCACACCCGCATCATGGATGCCTCAATAAGCCGTGTGAACTTCTACAATCATCCAAGGTCGCATGTACGGCATGTACGGCGAGATTTCGGTGCAGCGTCAGGATCGTGCTTCATTGACTTTGTACAGAGCCATCCTTGAAGAGAGGGCTTATTTCGCGACACAATTTTGTCATCAACAAAGGAATGGGTATGCGTCGAGTTGTTTTCAATCAAAAGGGCGGGGTGGGTAAGTCAACGATCACATCCAATTTGGCTGCCATTGGGGCCAAGCAAGGTCGGCGCACCCTGGTGATCGACCTGGATCGTCAAGGCAATACAACCCGGTATTTGCTCGGTGAAGGGGCCGATGCCCCGATGGCCGGAGCGGCAGATTTTTTTGAATCGACTTTGCAGTTTTCTCTGCGCCCTGAAAGCATGGGACGCTATATCGTTGCAACCCCCTGGGATAATTTACACCTTGTCCCAGCCAGCCCAGCCCTGGATGAATTGCACAGTAAGCTAGAAAGCCGCTACAAAATTTACAAGCTCCGTGATGCGCTGGTTGAGTTGAAAGATCAGTATGATGAAATTTGGATCGACACCCCACCCGCTTTGAATTTTTACACCCGCTCGGCCCTGATTGCAGCGCAAGGCTGCCTGATCCCCTTTGATTGTGATGATTTTTCACGCCGGGCACTGTATGGGCTGATTGATAGCTTCAAAGAAATTCAAGCTGATCACAACCCTGAGCTTTCGATTGAGGGGATTGTGGTGAACCAGTTTCAGCCACGCGCGGCCCTGCCCCAACGCACAGTTCAGGAACTGATCGATGAAGGCTTGCCCGTGTGTCAGCCTTATCTGAGTTCGAGCGTCAAAATGAAAGAATCTCATGAATACTCTCGCCCCATGATTCACCTCGACCCCCGTCACAAATTGACCCAAGAATACGAAGCGCTTTACGATTCGCTTGCTTCATCCTTGGCTGTGTGAACATCACAAATCAGACCATCAGGCACATGACCCGATATCTGCTTTGTTGTGTCAGTTTTCCAAACAAGGATCAAACGAAGAGAGCTCATCTGCAATATTTTAGGTTTGCCTAAACGCCCTCCGGATGGGGTTTTCGGGGGGTAAAGGGCGGGAATCTTGTTTTGTCAGACGGCGCCCGATACACTGAACGTCGTCTATTTTTAGTTAGGCTTCAAAGTCAACCTCATCGGCATGCCAGACGAAACTCCAGAACCAGAGCGCGGCGCAGTTTTCCACCTCCAACAATACGCGGAGCGCGGTCGCGCCCTGATCAAGACCCCCGAGCTGTCACAGAGGCAGGTGCGCATGTGGACCGCGCACGTTCGCGGCCCGCTACGCGAGATATTCGGACACAATTCGCCCGTGTTCGCTCATTGGCCCCCGGCATCTGGACCGCTGCCTACAGGGGACGCAAGCGCGCTGCTTGGCTCTCGGCTCTCTCGTCTGGAGAGCCTCGTCGCAGGTCTTCAACAACAAGCTCAGCCGACGCAAGCCCAGCGGGTCTTCATCGGCCATGGGCGCTCACCAGTTTGGCGCGAGCTGAAAGACTTCTTGCAAGACCGCCTAAACCTTCCTTGGGAAGAGTTCAATAGAGAGTCCGTCGCAGGTATTGCAACAACTGATCGGCTCGTACAGATGCTCGACAACGCGTGTTTTGCGTTCTTGGTTATGACAGCAGAGGACGAGCACGCGGACCAAACGCTCCATGCACGCGAGAACGTTATTCATGAAGTTGGTCTGTTTCAGGGAAAGCTCGGCCTTCGCAAAGCAATCATCCTTCTTGAGGATGGATGCTCGACATTCTCGAACATACACGGACTGACCTACATTGGGTTCCCGCGGAATCGCATCGCCGCATGTTTTGAGGAGATCCGAAGAGTCCTTGAGCGTGAGCGCATTGAAGCCTAACCCCTCGTTCAAGCCGACCCGCTACGGCAGGCAGCGCAAGCCTGGGCTGAGGCACTTGGTGCAT